>VBGU01000368.1 GCA_005881085.1 Chloroflexota bacterium
GAGCCAGGGACCAGCCTCGGCGAGCGCGCAGTCATGGCCGTCGTGGCAGAGACCGGGCGCGATCCATACAAAGCTCGGTGTGTCACCGGCAAGGTCGGCCTCGAGAGGGTCGAGCGAAACCACGTTCCCCGGACACGAGCCGCCGTAGTACGCGAACGGGTTGTGCTTGAGGGCATATGGGTACGGGCTGCCCAAGCATCCCGCTGACGTCAGTCCCTCGAGGTAGGCGCGCCAGCTCAAACCGGCGGCCGTGAGCTGCGCTCCAAGTCCGCCCGCGGGCAGAACGTGATACGCGTCGTCGGTGATGCCCCAGGTGCTGCCGGACGTCATGGCGAGATAGTTCGGCAAGCTTGGCGATGACACGGCGTGATAGTTCGTGGCGAGCGCGTATTTGGCGGCGAGCCGTTCGATCGACGGCGACCGTAGTGCCGTCTCCAGGCTCGCGTTCTCCATGACGATGACGAAGACGTGCGGCATCGTGGGCGCCCCGGTCTCGGTCGGAGTTGGTGACGGCGTGGCTGGGGATTCGCTCGGAGATGGCGATGGTGTCGTCGCGGCGGCCGGCGCCGACGCGCACGACACCACGAGCGCGGCGATGAACAGGAGCGGATACGCGCGCATCTCCTGACATGGTCGCATTCGAGGTCGTCGCGGGTCGTCACCACGAGGCAAGCGAACGTGTCGGCGCACACGGTGTCGGAGATCACATCCTGCCGGTGAGAGCCCGCACCAAAGAAAGGCTCCCTTGACCGTAGACCGCTCCAGCACGCATCCCCAGATAGATGCGGGCAGGAGGAAGAAAAATGCGCAAGCTCATTCTCGCGGCGACCTTCGCGCTCAGCTTCGCGTTCTCGCTCGGGCAATCCACCGCTCTCGCGGCCGCCACCGCTTCACAGACGATCGACCTCAACGGCTACGCGAACTTCTCGAGCATCCTCGGCGGCATGATCAACGGACCGGTCGCCCTCTCGGGCGGGGTCTCCGACGGCCAGCTCGGGATGCTCCGCGGATCGGCGAACTTCCCGCTTCGCGACGAGAAGCTCGTTGTCGACCCGTCGACCTCGATCGTTCTCACCACGGAACGCCTCAACGTCGGGTGGTACCGCTACACGTGCAACCAGTTCGGCTGCATCTACGAGAACGGCGTAT
>VBGU01000369.1 GCA_005881085.1 Chloroflexota bacterium
GGCCCTCGCCTATATGTCCGCCGACCTGGCGAAGATCGGCTACAGCATCAGCTCGGTCTTCTTTGGCTGCTATGGCGTCTGCATCGGATACCTCGTGTTCCGGTCGACCTTCCTTCCGCGGGTGATCGGCGTCCTGTTGGCGTTTGGCGCTCTCTCGTACCTCACGTACGGCGTCGCGTATCTCCTCGCCCCCGCCTTCGCCTTCAACCTCGTCCCCTGGATCCAGCTGCCCTCTCTCCTTGGCGAAGGATCGTTCTGCCTGTGGCTCCTGATAGCGGGCGTGAACGCCAAGCGATGGGAGGAGCGGGCGAGCAGACCAATCGGTCCGCGGTCCACGCCCATGGAGGCCCCGGCATGACTGACGCGCGGGTCGCGTAGCGCTACTCTTCTCCTTGATGTCACGGCGCGGAGCGATCTCCCGAACGTGAGTGCGTCCCCGGTCTTGGGGACGACGAAAACGGCGCAGCCTAACCAGATTCCACAGGACGCGCGATCTCGTCGGTCGCGAGCCGAACGAGCTCGAGTGGGCGATGTTCGGTGCGATGTGGAGCGAGCACTGCGCGTACAAGCATTCGAAGAAGCTCCTGCGGACGCTGCCTTCGCGCGGGCCGTCGGTCGCCGTCGGTCCAGGCGAGAACGCCGGCGCCGTCGACCTGGGCGGAGGGCTCCTCTGCGTCTTCAAGGTCGAGAGCCATAACCACCCCTCAGCGATCGAGCCATTCCAGGGTGCGGCGACAGGCGTCGGCGGGATCCTGCGCGACGTCTTCGCGATGGGCGCGCGCCCGACCGCCGTTTTGAACGCGCTCTTCTTCGGCGATCCCACCGATCCCGCGGTGCGTCGCACGATCGCCGGGGTCACCGGTGGCATCTCCTTCTACGGGAACTGCGTCGGCATCCCCGACGTCGGCGGCCACATCTCGTTCGAGCCTGGTTACGCCGACAACCCGCTCGTGAACGCGATGTGCGTCGGCTTCGCCCGCGCCGAAGACCTGCGGAAGGCGAGCGGCGCGCGGCCGGGGAGTGCCGTGTATCTCGTCGGCAGCGACACCGGACGCGATGGGATCGCGGGCGCGTCCCTCCTCGCGTCGTTCGAGCTCGGCACCGGCTCCGATGAGAAGCGCCCGTCCGTCCAAGTGGGCAACCCGTTCCTCGAGAAGCTCCTGCTCGAAGCCACGCTCGAGCTTGTCCAAGCGGATGCAGTCGAAGCTGTGCAAGACCTTGGGGCGGCAGGCTTGACCTGCGCTACCAGCGAGGTGGCGGCCAAGAGCAACGTGGGTATGCGCGTGGACGTCGCGAAAGTTCCGCGCCGAGCGCGGGCGATGACCCCATACGAAGTGATGCTGTCCGAGTCCCAGGAACGAATGCTCGTGATTGCGCGACCTGGACGCGAGCAAGACGTCGAGCGCATCTTTGAGCACTGGGAGCTACATGGCACCCGGATCGGCGACGTGACCGCCCAACCTCTTCTCCAGATCTTCGATGCCAACCAGCTCGTTGCCGAGCTGCCGCCGCGATCGCTCGCCGACGACGCGCCCGAGTACGACATCTCCGAACTTGCGGCGTCGTATCGCGGCGCGGACGAGGGGGCTGTCGGCGCAGCGGGAGTCTCGCCGTCGCTCGCGCTCGGTCGTGGAGCGGTCGGAGGCGCGAAGGGGCCCGCGAGCACGACAGCCCCCTCGGCCGAGCCGCAACCGACAACGGCGAAGATCGGATTGGAGTTGCTCGATCTTCTGTCGTCACTCGCGGTCGCGTCGCGACGGCTCATCTACCGCACATATGACCAAATGGTTGGGACGGACACGGTGGTCGGACCCGGAGCTGATGCAGCGGTCATGCGCATCAAAGGACGCAACGACGGCATCGCGCTCGCGATCGATGCGCAGCCACGACTCGCGGCGATCGATCCTTTCGTCGGAGCTGCGGCCGCGGTCGCGGAGGCGACGCGCAATCTCGTGTGCATGGGCGCGACGCCGCTCGCGATCACGGACTGCCTCAACATCGGCAATCCCGAGCGCCCGAAAGGTGCGTGGCAACTGACGCGGACGGTCGAGGGGATCGTGGCCGCGTGCGAAGCGCTGGGGATTCCCGTGGTCTCGGGGAACGTGTCGCTGTACAACGCGACGCACGGCGCGGACGTCTGGCCGACCGCGGTCATCGGCGCGGTCGGGCGGCTCGCCGACGTTTCGCAATACATCCGGCCGACGAGCGGCAAGCCCGGCGATCTCGTCCTGCTCGCCGGCAGCGCCCAGGTCTCGCTCGGCGCGTCCGCCTACGGCGGGACGCGCGGCATACACGAAGGACCGGTCGGCATCGACCTCGCGCTCGAGGCGCGTTTGCAGCGGTTCGTCCTGGCGGCGCACGCGCAAGGCGCGGTCCGCGCGGCGCACGACCGCGATGCCGGCGGGCTCGGCGTCGCGCTCGCGGAGATCGCCATCCGCGATCGGATCGGCATGAAGGTGGCGCTCCCCGCGGTCCGCGGGATCGACAAACGCGTCGCCCTCTTCGCCGAGGGGCCGTCCGGGATCGTCCTCGTCATCGACCCTATGCGCGACGAGCAGGTGCGCACCCTCGCGCGCGAGCACAACGTCCCGCTCTGGACCCTCGGCACGATCGGCGGTGATCTCCTCGAGGTCGCTCCGGTTCTCGGGACGCCGGTCAGCGCCCTCGCCGACGCGCACGCGCGCGGGCTCGGCCGAGCGCTCGGGAGGGACGCGTAGATGTGCGGCATCGTCGGCATCTGGAATCCCGAGAGGGCCGACCAGACCGAGGCCGCTCGGCTCGCCTTCTTTTCGCTGTACGCCCTGCAGCATCCCGGTCAGGAGCGGCGACGGACGGCCGCGACATGCGGATCGTCCGCCGCATGGGCCTCGTCGGCCAGGTTTTCAGCGAGAACGACCTCGGCGTGCTCGGGGGCCGCGCCGCGATCGGACACACGCGGTACTCGACCACCGGCAGCTCGCGGATCCAGAACGCGCAGCCGATGGTTGTGCGCGTCGAGGGCCTCGGCGAGCTCGCGATCGGGCACAACGGCAACTGCATCAACGCACGCGATCTCCGCGAGGGCCTCGCGCAGGGTGGCGTGCAGTTCACGACGTCGAGCGACACCGAGGTGATCGCGCAGATGATCGCGCGGGAGGACGGCCCGATTTGGGACGAGCGCATCGCGCGCGCACTCCCGAAGCTGCAGGGCGCGTGGTCACTCGTGATCCTGACGCCGTCCGCCCTCTACGCCGTGCGCGATCCGCTCGGTGTCCGCCCCCTCTGCCTTGGCCGGAAAGGCGATGCCTGGCTCGTAGCGAGCGAGACGTGCGCGCTCGAGACGGTCGGCGCGAAATTCATCCGCGACGTCGCGCCAGGCGAGGTTCTGCGGATCGACGACCGCGGTCCCGCCACCGTCGCCGACTTCGCCGCGAGCCGCCGTGGACTCTGCGTGTTCGAGCACGTGTATCTCGCCTCGGTCGCGAGCGACCTCGAAGGCGTCTCCGTCTACGCGACACGCGAGCGAATGGGCGAGACGCTCGCCGACGAGCACCCCATCGCGGCTGACGTCGTCATCCCAGTCCCGGACAGCGCGATCCCGGCCGCGGTGGGCTACGCCCGGCGGAGCGGCATCCCGTTCCGCGAAGGTCTCATCAAGAATCGGTACATCGGCCGCACGTTCATCCAGCCGTCGCCCGAGCTGCGCCGACAGGGCGTCGCGCTGAAGTA
>VBGU01000367.1 GCA_005881085.1 Chloroflexota bacterium
CTTTCCATCGAGCCAGGACGCTCTTCTCGTACGGACGGTGGTTGAGGCGCAGACGGCGAAGCGCTGATTCGCGATCACCGCTGCGGGA
Organism: Chloroflexota bacterium; assembly: GCA_005881085.1. Classification (GTDB taxonomy): domain Bacteria; phylum Chloroflexota; class Limnocylindria; order P2-11E; family P2-11E; genus 3-1-20CM-2-70-9. The sequence continues at coordinate 89 of VBGU01000367.1, forward strand.
GAGCATCCGCGTCTTCGATACCCTCGGCGCGCGCTGCTGGGCTGATCGCGCACGCCTCGAGCTGCGCGCGACTGGCGAGACGATCGGACCCCGAACGCCGCTCGCCCGCGATCAGCTGACCCCGCAGGAACTGCAGATCGCCCAGCTCGCCGCGCGGGGGCTGTCCAATCGCGCGATTGCCGAACGCCTGTCGCTCTCACCACGCACGATCGGCGGCCACCTCTACCGGATCTTCCCCAAAATCGGGGTCTCCGGCCGCGGGCAGCTGCGAGACGTGCTCGAATCCGCCGACGGCCGCGAGAGCTGACCTGGCGCGGTACGTCGCGAAGACGAGTCGGATGACTCAAGCGAAGGAAGCCGTCCGCGCCTGACGCTTCCTCGAGCGGACTCTGTCTCGAGGAGGAGCGGCATATGAGCAAGAAGCCGAACATCGTGCTCGTTCACGGCGCATGGGCGGAGGGATCGTGTTGGAGCGCGGTCATCCGGGCGCTTCAGGCGAAGGACTACACGGTCACCGCGCCGCAGTTCCCCGAGACCTCGCTCGCCGCCGATGTCGCCCGCTTGCGTCAGGTGCTTCGTCGCCAGAGCGGCCCGACCATCGTCGCCGGGCACTCGTACGGCGGACAGATCATGACCGCACTCGGCGCCGACGCGCCGAACGTGGCGGCGCTCGTGTACATCGCGGCCTTTGGCCTCGAACAGGGTGAATCGCTAGGCGCTCTGCTCGGAGGTGGTCCGCCGTCACCGGCTCTGGCCCACCTCATTGTCGATGAGCAGGGATTCGGCTGGCTCCCCGAGGAAGACTTCGTCGGACACTTCGCCTCCGACGTTGATCCGAAGGCGGCGCGCGTCCTGTGTGCCGTCCAGCAGGGCCTCTCGATGAGCACGTTCGAAGACGTCATGGGAACGCCCGCTTGGAAGTCGTTCCCGACCTCCTACCTCGTGGCGACGAACGACGAGGCGCTCCCGCCGGATGCGCAGCGCATGTTCGCCAAGCGCATGGGCGCGCGCACCGTGGAGGTGCCGTCCAGCCACCTCGCGATGGTTTCCCACCCGAACGACGTGGTCGAGCTGATCGAATCCGCGGTCGCGGCAGTTGACGACGACCGGGAAGCGCGCGCCAGCGTCGCGACAGCTCGGTGAAAGGACAACTACTGCCATGCCGATGATCGATGTCTACGCCGCTGCCGGAACCTTCCGCGACCCCCACAGCCTGGCGCAGCAGCTCGCGACCACGCTGATGACGATCGAGCAGGTGCCGAACATCCCGATGTTCCGAAAGAACACGGCCGCGTTCGTGCACGAGCTGGCCGCGAAGGCTCTGTCGAACGTCGATGGGGACAGCACCTACGTGCGGGTGCAGGTATTGACGAACGCCGGTGCGCTCGACCGGGCGAAACAGCTCGCCGTCGTAGAGCAGCTGACCGATGTGATCGCCTCGGCTGGGAGCGACCCCTCGCTGAAGGAGCGCACGTGGGTGCTCTTGACCCAGGCACCTGATGGCGGCTGGGGTCTCGCCGGGCACGCGAACACGAATGACGAGCTCGTTGCACTTGCCCGGGCTCAGATCGCGCAGCTGAAGGAGCGACAGAGCGCGCGCTGACCGGATGCGTAGCGACGTGATCATCGGCCTCGACGGAAAGCCACGCTGCGCCTGGGCCGACTCGGGCGACTCCGCCTTAGGCCGCTACCACGACGATGTCTGGGGTACCCGCACCTACGACGAGTCCGCGATGTTCGAAGCGCTCACGCTTGGTGTGTTCGAGGTCGGGCTGAGCTGGTCGACCGTGTTCGGGAAGCGCGACGCCTTCCGGAAGGCATTTCGGGGCTTCGCCCCCGCCCAGGTCGCCACTATGACCGCGCGAGATGTCGAGCGGCTGATGCACGACGCGGCGATCATCCGCAACCGGGCCAAGATCCAGGCCACCGTCGACAACGCGCGCGCGATGATCTCCGCGTCGCCGAGCCTCGCGGCGCTCGCGAAGTCCTACGAGATCACCCGCAGACGGGCGCCGCGGTCCGTGGCCGACCTACCCAAGGCAACCCGGGAGGCCGAGGCGTTCGCGAAGCGCTTGAAGTCGCAGGGCTACCGCTTCGTCGGGCCCACGAGCGTGTATGCGTTCATGCAGAACGTCGGCGTGGTCAACGACCACGTCCATGGGTGCTTCCGCGCGATCGACCACCCTGGCAGAGCCAGAAGCCGTTGAAGATCGCAATGCGCGTGGTGGTGCGCGGCTGTCAAAGGCCCGTCGTTATTGGGTCCCGGATGAGCACAGCCCCGAGCGGATTGATCCGGCGACAAAGGGCGACTGACTAATGGTCTACTGCCTTTCGTGTAGTCAGTTGCCTTTTTGTCTCGGCGTAGAAGACCGACGACGGGCCCGA
>VBGU01000373.1 GCA_005881085.1 Chloroflexota bacterium
TCCGCGAAGCAGGCCGGACACGTCGAGGACAAGCAGTGGGTCGCGGTGAACCACATCGTCGGCCATTCGTTCCAGGACCACGTCTACGCCGCGTGGGCGGTCTTCAATGGCTCGTCGAACGGTCAGGGCGTCAAGGTGAAGATGGCGGTCTCCCGCGATCGCGGCCAGACCTTCGACACCGCGGTGACGATCACGCCGCCATCCGAAGTCGGGGCGGCGGCGACGTTCGTCATTCCGCAGATCGATGCCGCCGGCGATGTCTATGTCTCGGTGGTGTCGTTCCCACCGAACGGCAGCGCCTCGACGATCTACGTCGCTCGCTCGACTGACGACGCACGTACGTTCTCGCCGTTTGTCCCGATCACGACGGTGAGCGCGATCCCGACGGCCGGGCTCCCGAACACGCGGTTCCGCGATGGGATCACCGAGAGCTTCTCCGCGAGTCCGACCTACGCCGGCCACCTCTACCTCACCTTCGAGAATTGGGATGCGTTGAACGGTCAGATGGACGTGAAGTTCACGCAGTCGATGGACGCCGGCATGACATGGTCGGCGCCGATCGTCGTGAACGACAACGTTGATGCGCTCGCCGTCCCAACGGACCAGTTCCAGCCCTCGATCGCCGCGGGTCCGGGTGGCGCGGTCGCGGTCGCGTTCTACGACCGCCGGTCGGCTTGCCCGAGCGACCCGAGCGTCCTGCCGGCCGATGCGGGGCGCACGAACTTCTGCATCGATGTCTCACTTCAGGCGTACAAGGACATGGGCAGCGGCGCGGTGAGCGTCGGCGCGAATCGTCGGCTCACGCAGTACGCGTGGGACCCGGAGCAGCCGGCGCAGCATCTCGGCGGTCTCTCGCAATATCCATGCGCCGGCGCACGTGACCCCTGCCCGAGCGGGCGCGGCTTCATCGGCGACTACTTCGGGCTGGTGGTCTCGGCGAAGAGCATCTACGCGCTCTTCGTATCGACACACTATCCCTCGGGCGTGACAGGGGACGAGGGCGGGCGCGTCTACTACCAGCAGCAGGTACTGGCGAGCGTGCCGCGATCATCCTTCGGGACCGGGTATTAGCACGCAGGCGGCCGAAGCCTGCGCGCGCTGATCTTCGATCTCGACGGGACGCTCATCGACACCGTGTACGCGCACGTCTTCGCGTGGCAGCGCGCGCTCGCGGAAGCCGGCCTGGCGATCGACGGGTGGAAGATTCACCGGCGGATCGGGATGAGCGGTGGCTTGTTCACCCGCGCGGTAGCCCGCGAGATCGGAAAGCCGCTCAACGACGATGACGCCGGCCGGATACAGGCCCGTCACGGCGAGCTCTTTCGCGAGCTCCTGCCGGAACGCCGGCCTCTCCCAGGCGCGGTCGAGCTCTTGCGCTGGCTGCGCGAGCAAAAGGTCCCCCACGGCATCGCCACGTCCGGGCGGCACCCCGAGATCGACAGCTCGCTCGCGGCCCTCGGGGTTCCACCAGAGACCGTGATCGTCGACCGAGGCGACGTTCTCCGCGCAAAGCCCGAGCCTGACCTTTTTCTGCGATGCCAGGAGCAGCTCGGCGTCGAGATCCGCGACTGCTACGTGATCGGCGACGCGGTGTGGGACCTCCTCGCGGCGCGACGCGCGGGGATGCTGAGCGTCGGCCTGCTCTCGGGCGGATATGGCTGGGATGAGCTCACGTCCGCCGGCGCGTTCCGGGTATATCGCGACCCTGCGGATCTCCATCGCTCGCTCGACGAGCTCGGCGTCGTCTAGCCCTTGCCCTCTTTCACGTACGGCACACCGTCCGCGGCGGGCGGCGTGGATCGACCCACGACGCCCGCCAGGATGACGATCGTCATGAGGTAGGGAAGCGCGGCGTACCAGAACGTCGGGATCGATTTCAGGACCGTACCGAGGTCGCCCTCGGGCACGCGCACGTTGATCACCACGCCGAGCGCCGTGGCTGTGCCGAAGAGGAGCGCTCCGCCGAACGCGCCGATAGGCGTCCAACGGCCGAAGATCATCGCCGCGAGTGCGATGAACCCACGCCCGCCGGTCATGCCGTTCTGGAACGAACCCGTGGACTCGAGCGTGAGAAAGGCGCCCGCCAGACCTGCCAGCGCGCAGCCGAAGATCACGTTCTGGTAGCGCTGGCGGTAGACGTCGATCCCGACGGTGTCCGCGGCCTTGGGGTGCTCCCCGACTGCGCGTGTGCGCAGGCCCCACTTGGTCCGGAAGAGCGCGATCTGCAAGAGGATCACGATGAAGAGGACGCTCATGGCGATCGGCCCTTGATCGAGGAACATCACCAGGATCGGTCCGATGAGCGGCAGGTTCGCCAGCGTGTCGGGCAGGTGGAACGGCGCGATGACGCCGGCTCCGCCCAGT
>VBGU01000374.1 GCA_005881085.1 Chloroflexota bacterium
CTCGTGAACGCGCAGGGCAAGCCACCGGAGACCGCGAGCGAAGGCGTCGCCGCGAAGATCGCGGAGCAAGCACCGAAGTTCCCGCTGGCGCGGCTCGCGGCGATCGCGAAGCGCCTCATCGAGACCGAGCAGCACCTGAAGACGAGCGAGGGCACGCCGCTGCCGCTCGAGCTCGCGATCCTCGATCTCGTCACGCAGCCCGGTGTCACCGGTCCGGCTGCGCAGTCGTCGCAGCGACGCGACGCCGCGCCCGCCACGAGCCCGACGACGACGCCGGCGGATCGTGGCACCCCGACGCGCGCGCAGGCACGCACGCCGGAGCGTTCGGGCGTGATCGACCTCGCGAGCCGCCGGGCGCAGGCGAGCACCTTGACGCTTGCCGACGTGCAGAAGGCTTGGGCCGAGATGGTCGCGCACGTGAAAGAGCAAAGCGTCGGGAAGGCGTCGCAGCTGGTCAAGGCGGAGCCGGTCACGGTCGACGGCAGCACCGTCGTGATCGGTTTCGATAACGACTTCGCGCGCGCGTATTGGCAGGATCGTTATCGCACCGAGCTCGAGCAAGGACTGTCGGAGCGGCTCAGCCTCACCGTGCGCGTGCGCTGCGTGGTGCAGACGCTACCCGCCGACGCGCCGTCGCCGGCCGAGGACCCGATGCTCCGCGCCGCGCTCGAAACGTTCCGGCGTCCAGAACGGATCTTGGAGATCGAGTGATGAAGAACATGGGTGACCTCCAGAAGATGGCTCGCGAGATGCAAGCGAACATGGCGAAGGCGCAGGAGGAGCTCGCGGCTGCCACTGTGGAGGGCACCGCCGGTGGCGGCGCGGTCGTCATCGTCCTCACCGGGACGCAGGACATCAAGTCCATCAGGATCCAGAAGGACGCGGTCGACCCCGAGGACGTCGAGACGCTCCAGGACCTCGTCGTCGCGGCCTTCACGGATGCGCTGAAGAAGTCGCGCGAGCTCGCCGCCCAGCGGCTCGGCGGCGTGACCGGCGGTCTCAAGATCCCCGGTATGTGATGCCGAGCGCCCTCGCGCGCCCGCTCGCGCGTCTCATCGACGAGCTTTCGAAACTCCCCGGCGTCGGGCCCAAGACCGCGCAGCGTCTCGCGTATCACATCCTCCGCGCATCGCTGCCGGACGCCGATGCCCTCGCTGCGGCGATCCACTCGGTGAAGACCGATCTTCGCTACTGCTCGGTGTGCTTCAACATCGCGGAGGCGGACCCGTGTGTGATCTGCTCATCCGACGAGCGCGACGGCGGCCTCGTGTGCGTGGTCGAGGAGCCGCTCGATGTCCTCGCCATCGAACGCACCGGTCAGTACAAGGGCCGCTACCACGTCCTGCACGGCGCGATCTCGCCCGTGAACGGCGTACGGCCCGATGATCTGAAGATCGCGCAGCTGGTCACGCGCGTCCGTGGCGGCGGGATCGAGGAGCTCATCCTCGCGACGAATCCGAATCTCGAGGGCGAGGCGACGTCGATGTACGTCGCGCAGCTGCTGGCCGGCAGCGGGGTACGCGTCACTCGCCTCGCGCGCGGCCTTCCGATGGGCGGAGACCTCGAGTACGCGGACGAGGTGACGGTCAGCCGAGCGCTGGAGGGTCGGCGAGCCCTGTGAGCGGCCTGTTTGGCCCGCCGGTGTAGCCCACGAGACGCTGGCGTCTTTATCGGTCTCCGACGGGGCGCGGTTTTGGTTGACTGGCGCCCCGCGCGGTAGGTATGATGGGCGTCCGCATCACGCCCGTAGGCCGATTCCACAAGGGAGGTCGGGGCACGATCTTTAACAGCTGAAGAGTGGCAGGAACGCCAAGCGCGGTCTCGTTGATTTTTTGATCGAACTCGAAGCTTAAATGGACCGCCCGAAAGGGTGGTCTGATTTTTTGTCGGAGAGTTTGATCCTGGCTCAGGACAAACGCTGGCGGCGTGCATAAAACATGCAAGTCGGACGAGCCAATCCCCGCAAGGGGAAAGGCTAGTGGCGAACGGCTGAGTAACACGTAGGTGACCTGCCCTGAAGTGGGGGATAACGACTCGAAAGAGTCGCTAATGATCCGTTTTCGGTGCTCAAAGTCGTAAGACGCTTTAGGAGGGGCCTGCGGCGGATTAGCTAGTTGGTGAGGTAATGGCCCACCAAGGCTTCGATCCGTAGCTGGTCTGAGAGGATGGCCAGCCAGACTGGGACTGAGACACGGCCCAGACTCCTACGGGAGGCAGCAGTTAGGAATTTTGCGCAATGGGGGAAACCCTGACGCAGCCACGCCGCGTGCGGGATGAAGGCCTTCGGGTCGTAAACCGCCTTTCTCGAGGAAGACACCCGACGGTACTCGAGGCATAAGCAACGGCTAACTACGTGCCAGCAGCCGCGGTAATACGTAGGTTGCGAGCGTTGTCCGGATTTACTGGGCGTAAAGCGCGCGCAGG
>VBGU01000375.1 GCA_005881085.1 Chloroflexota bacterium
CGCCGCGCAGGACATAAAAACGTGAGCCCGAGAGCTTCGTGCCCCGCGGGATGTCGAGGATCCCGAGCGACTCGCCGAGCTCCCAGTGGGGTCGCGGGTGGACCTCGAGCTTCTTCGGCTTGTCCTGGCGGACGACTTTGTTGTCGTGCTCGTCCTTGCCGCGGGGCACGCGCGGATCGATCTCGTTCGGTATCCAAAGGAGCTTCTCGTCGCGCTCGGCCTCGAGCGCCGTGAGCTCCGTCTGCAGCGACTTGATCCTCTCCCCCACCTCGCGCATGTGCGCCTTGACCTCGTCGCTCGGTGGCCCGCCGCGGCTGGCCTTGTTCCGCTCGGCGTTGAGGGCCTCGACCTGGGCCCGTAGATCGCGTGCTTTTCGGTCGAGCTCGAGGATCCGGTCGAGCGGCGCGTCAAAGCCGCGCGCGACGAGCATGGCGCGCACTTTCTCGGGGTCCTCACGAATGCGTTGGACTGGCGTCATCGGGCGCGTGCCATTATCCGTGCTCACCTGTGTACGACGTCGTGCTCGTCGCCTTCGAGGGACCCGACCGCTATTCGTTCGTCGGCGGCCTAGCCACGCGCATGATCGATCTCGCCGACGCCCTGGTGGATCGCGGCTACTTCGTCCATCAGCTCTTCGTGGGAGATCCGAAGCTGCCGGCACGCGAGGAGCGCTCCGAGGGGCGCCTCGTTCTCGAGCGGTGGTCCCAGTGGATCAGCGTCTTCCACCAGCGCGACGTCTACGACGGCGAGGATGGGAAGTGGCGCGACTTCTCGCGCACCGTTCCGCCGCACGTCGCTGACCTCGTCGCCGCGTCCGCGTCGGAAGGGCGGCGCACCGTGCTGCTCTTCGAGGATTGGCAAACCGCGAACGCAGCGATCGGTACCGCCGCCATCCTCGACCTCCGCGTGCCCGGCGCCGCGGCGATCCTCTGGAACGCGAATAACACCTACGGATTCGGGAGCATCGATTTCCCGCTGCTGCGGCGCGCCGCTTCGATCACGACGGTCTCGCGCTTCATGCGCGCCGAGATGTCGGCCGTCGACGTCGACGCGGCCGTGCTGCCGAACGGCATCGCCGAGCGCTGGCTCAAGGCCCTCTCGCCTACCGAGGCGCGCCCGCTGCGCGAAGCGTTCGGCGACCGCCCGACGTTCGTGAAGGTCGCGCGATTCGATCCCGACAAGCGCTGGCTCTGGGCCATCGACGCGATCGCCTTCATGCGCGACACCGGAGCGCGCCCGCGGCTGCTCATGCGCGGAAGCCGCAGCCCCTACGGCGACATCGTCGGTGCACGCATCCGAACGCGCGGGCTATCGATCGAGCGCGTCGCCCTTTCTGCCGAAGCGCCAACGCGGGACCTCGCAGCCGCCGTGGCGGCGAGCAGCGCCGACGTGCTCTTCCTCGACTACTTCATCCCCGAGCGCACGCTTCGCGCGATGTACCAAGCCGCCGACGGCGTGCTCGCGAACTCGGAAAAGGAGCCATTCGGTCTGGTCGGTCTCGAGGTCATGGCCTCAGGCGGCGTGGCGTACGTCGGCCGGACCGGCGAGGACTACGCGGTCCCGTTCGGGAACGCCGTGGTCATGCAGAGTGACGACCCGCGCGAGCTCCTCGCGACGCACGCGACGCTCCGCAACCGTCCCGAGGTGGTGCGGACGATCCGCGCCGACGGAAAGGCGACCGCGAAACGTTTCGCGTGGCCGCGCGTCCTCGACGGATACGAGGCCGCCTGGGAGACGGCGTTCGCCCTGACCTCGAGCTAGAGCTTCTCCAGAATCTCGAAGCGCACGGCGCGCTCGACAAAGAGCGGCGCGCTGCGGCGCGACGCGGGCGCGAGCCATCGCACGCGCCTCGAGAAGCGCAGGTGATCGCTCAGGTAGTCGTT
>VBGU01000370.1 GCA_005881085.1 Chloroflexota bacterium
CGAGCCTGCGATCGCGCGCTACAAAGGCCTCGGTGAGATGAACGCGGAGCAGCTCTGGGACACGACGCTCAACCCAGCTACCCGGACGCTGAGGCGCGTGACGCTCGAAGATGCTGAGCAGGCGGACCTCGTGTTCGACGAGCTCATGGGCAACGAGGTCGAGGGTCGAAAGAAGTGGATCATGGCGAATGCAAACAAGGCGGCCCTCGACATCTAGTGGCGAAGCTTTCCGAATTGGGCGTCGACTTCCAGCACTGGTGCTTTGCGTGCGGGCAGCTCAACCCGGGCGGGCTGCGCCTTGAGTTCGAGGTGTCCCGCGATCGTGCCGAGGCGCGCTACACGGCGCTGCAACGCCATCAGGGCTACGACGGCCTTCTCCACGGTGGCGTCGTCACGGCGCTCCTCGACGAAGCCATGGGCTGGGCGATCTTCCACCAGGGCATCTGGGGCGTAACCGCGAAGATCACCGTCGCGTTCCGGCAGCCGGTCCCGATCGGTGAGGAGCTGCGGGTCGTCGGTGCGATCGCGCGCGACCGCGGACGCGTCATCGAGACGCACGGCACCGTCGAACGAGCCGAGGACGGCACGGTCTTGGCCGAGGGTGCGGCCACGTTTCTACGGATGCCCGAGGGCCGCCGCCGCGAGCTCGAACAGCGCTACGCGGGCACCGACGGGGCCTTCGCGCGGGTCAAGGCAGCCGTCGAGGACGAGGAACGCGCGAGGGAGCACGGAAGAACCTGATGGGACATTGAGCAGGTAACGAAATGATCGAAGAACCAAAAAACGACCGAGTGATCGGCGTCGAGCTCGAGCACGAGATGCGCCAGGCGTACCTCGACTACTCGATGAGCGTCATCGTCTCCCGCGCGCTTCCCGACGTTCGCGACGGCCTCAAGCCCGTCCAGCGGCGAATTCTCTACACGATGCTGGAGGAGGGCCTGCGAAACGACCGGCCGTTCCGCAAGTCGGCGAACGTCGTGGGCGTGGTGATGGCGAAGTACCACCCGCACGGCGACGTTCCGATTTACGACGCGCTTGTTCGTCTCGCCCAGGACTTCGCGGCGCGATACCCGCTGGTGCAGGGACAGGGGAACTTTGGCTGCTTCACTGGCGACACGAAGGTCGAGCTTTACAACGGCGAGCAGAAGCCGTTCACCGAGCTCGTCGAGATGGCGCACAAGGGTCTGCGAGCCGAGATCTTCACCGTCGATCCGCACCGCAACGTGCGCATCAAGCCGCTCCGCGCGCCGCGACTCGTCCGCCGCAACGACCCCGTCGTAAAGGTCACCCTCGAGTCGGGCGCGGAGATCGTTTGCACACCGGACCACCGATTCATGCTTCGCGACGGGACGTACCGCGAGGCGCAGCAGCTCAAGGCGAAGGATCAGCTCATGCCGTTCTCGCGGAGCGCCATCCCAGAGCGCCTGCACCGCACGGGCGCCTTCCCGATCCCCGCGAGCCTGACCCAGAAGGTGAGCAAGGTCGAGCCCGCAGGACGCGCGGATGTCTACGACCTCACCGTCGACCTCACCCAGAACTTCGCGCTCGCCGCCGGTGTGTTCGTGCACAACTCGATCGACGACGACCCGCCCGCCCACATGCGCTACACCGAGGCCCGCTCGCCGACATCGAAAAGGAGACGGTCGACTGGATGCCGAACTACGACAACCGGCATCAGCAACCCACCGTCCTCCCGCCGCGGGTCCCGAACCTCATCGTGAACGGGTCCGCCGGCATCGCCGTCGGCATGGCGACCAACATCCCGCCGCACAACCTCCGCGAGATCGTGGCCGCCACGAAGCGTCTCATCGACGACCCCGAGCTGACCACCGACGACCTCTGCGAGACCGTGACCGGCCCGGATTTCCCTGGCGGCGGCGTCATCTACCGGTTTGACGAGCAGCGCAATGTCGAGACGGGCGCCGCGGAGCGGGTCGACGCGATCCGCCGTGCGTACGCGCAGGGCCGCGGCCGCATCATCGCGCGCGCAAAGGCGCACAACGAGCAGCTCCGCGGCAACCGCGACGCGATCATCGTGACCGAGCTGCCCTACGCGGTGAACAAGGCGTCGCTCATCGAGAAGATCGCCGATCTCGTCCAGAACAAGAAGCTTGCCGGTATCTCCGACATCCGCGACGAGAGCGACCGCGAGGGCATGCGCATCGTCATCGAGATCAAGCGCGACGACGACACGACCCTCGTTCTTAACAACCTCTACAAGCACACCGCCATGCAGTCCGCGTTCAACTTCAACATGCTCGCCCTCGTCGACCAGCAGCCGCGCACCCTCTCGCTCAAGGAGATCCTCCAGCACCACGTCGATCATCGCCGCGAGGTCATCCGCCGCCGTACCGACCACGACCTCCGGAAGGCAAAGGAGCGCGCGCACATCCTCGAGGGTCTCAAGATCGCGCACGACCACATCGACGAGATCATCAAGCTCATCCGCGCGCACAAGGGTCAGGAGGTCCTGCTCGTTGGGAAGCTGCGCGAGGGGTTCGGCCTCACGGAAGCGCAGGCCAAGGCGATCCTGGACATGCAGCTCCGCCGGCTCTCGGGACTGGAGCGCCAGAAGCTGGACGACGACTACCGCGAGACGATCAAGCTGATTTCCGAGCTCGAGTCGATCCTGGCCAGCCCGCGCCGGATCCTTTCCCTCATCAAGCAGGACCTCGACGAGATCGCCACCAAATACGGCGACGATCGCCGTACCGAGGTCGTCGACGACACGCCGCGCCAGCTTTCGGCGGAGGAGCTCGTCGCCGACGAGGATGTCGTCATCACGGTGTCGAGTCGCAACTACGTGAAGCGCATGCCGCTTTCGACGTATCGCGCCCAGCACCGCGGGGGACGCGGTGTGATCGGGATGGCGACGCGCGACGAGGACGACGTCGAGCACCTGGTGGTCGCGCGCAGTCACGACCGCCTCTATGTCTTTACCGACCGCGGCCGCGTGTTCGCGCTGAAGGTCTTCGAGCTGCCGGACGCAAGCCGGACCGCGAAGGGCACACCGATCCAGAACATCCTCGAGGCGATGCAGGCCGGAGAGCGCGTCTCGGCCCTCGTCGCCCTGCGCGACACGAGCTCGGCGGAGCACCTCGTGATGGCGACGCGGAAAGGCTTCATCAAGAAGACGCCGCTCTCCG
>VBGU01000371.1:0-937 GCA_005881085.1 Chloroflexota bacterium
GATCGCTTCGAAGCGTCGGTCGCGTTCGCTCCCGGTAGCTCTGCGGTCGAGCTGGGCGTCGCGCCTGTTCACGACGTCATCCTCTCGTGGGACACGTTTTCCGATGCCGCCGATCAGGCGGGTCTCTCGCGGCGTTACGGCGGGATCCATTTCGAGAAGGCGGATCTGGACGCGCGGGCGACGGGACGGCTCGCCGCGCGAGGGGCGTGGGTGAAGGCGCAGTCGTACTTCAACGGCACGGCCGCATAGAGAAGACCCCCGGGTTGACCGGGGGTCTTCAGCGTCTTGCGAGGCTCGCTGCTATCCGCCCGAGTGGCTTCGCGAAATGAAGAGCGTTTCACCGTTCCCGCTGTCGTTGGTCATGTCGAAATTCGGCGCCAAAGGCCTGCCGTCGAGCTTGATCCCCTCGTGAGCGGTAGCCGGTGGCGTGCCGAGCTTGCATTCCACGACCAGGATCGCGTCGGTCTCCACGTGTCCAAGAGCAGGATTCACCACTGTGGCGCTGATGTGGACCTTCATCGTGGCGAGTCCGCCGCAAAGGTTCGCGGGGAAAGGCGCGCCGCCCCGTAGGCCACAGCCGTATGAAGTGAAGCTGGTGAGGCTCGTGGCTGTCCACGTTCCAAAGCCCACGATCCCGTCGGTCGCGTTGGTGTGAACGAAGGTGCCGCCACCAGTCGCATTCCCGGCGGCGCTGTTGAACGTCCCTGAGCCGACCACGCGAACGTGGTCGCCGCCGAGGGTCGCGGTGGCTTTGGCACCGATCTGCGCCGGCTCACCGAGTGACTGGATGAACGCATCCGAGATGTGGTAGTCGAACATCGCCGATACGTTGTCGCTGGATGCCTGCGCCCCGCCTGACAGGGCCGGGACGAGCGCGAGGGCCGCAAGGATGGCTGCAAATCGCTTCATGAGAAACCTCCCCAAGTCTTTTGGTTAT
>VBGU01000371.1:949-3433 GCA_005881085.1 Chloroflexota bacterium
GCAGGCCCGAAGTATGTTGTGGGTCCTCCCAGCTCGACGCCCAGGCGATGCCTGGCCACGCCGGCGCCTCCGGCGGTCTGCCAGGACGTGTAAGCGATGTCGGTCAGCGTCATCGTTAGGACCTCGCCAGAGTCGGTCTTGCCGACGACATGGATGGTCGCGGTCCCGCTGAAGGTCGCGGACCCATCGGCCGCAATGCTCAGCGAGCCGGCCGTAACGCTTCCTAGCACGCGCATCTGCTGAACGCTGGCCCACGGACCGAACGGGAATCCGCCTGAGCGTCCCGCCATCACGCAGAGGAACTCTCCGCCGGACGACGATGCAGTGAATCCGAGCTGCGAGGTCGTTCCGAGCGCGCCGTCGACGATTCCACCCCCACTCACGCTCGGACCGGATGCGTACGCGACAGATTGCGACGCGAGAAGCGCGGTGATTGCGAAAGCGGCCGCGATGACCACGCGAGTACCCATCTGCTTCATCAACACCCCCCTCATTCAGAGCGATTGCCCGCGCGGTGTATAGCACTCCGCGAAAAGGTGCGCGGCCGAGCGACCGAGTTAGCCTGACGAAGTCGCACCCGCGGCGCGGAGAGGCCGATCGTCAGCCAGCCGCCCCGCTACTCTCGGCTCGTGAGCGCGCTCCCTGTCACGTTCGCCGACGTCCTCGCTGCGCGCGAGTTCCTTCGGCCGTTCCTTCGGCCGACACCGCTCGTCCAGCGCGACGCCGTATCCGCGGCGCTAGGGACCCTGGTGCTGCTGAAATGCGAGAACGTGCTCCCGACCGCCGCGTTCAAGGTGCGCGGCGGCCTCAACCTCCTCGGTCGCGATCCCACCGCGAAGAACGGCGTCATCGCGGCTTCGACCGGCAATCATGGGCAATCGCTCGCGTATGCCGGGAAGACGTTCGGCATACCGGTCACGATCGTGGCGCCGCGCGGCGCGAACCCTCTGAAGCTCGCCGCGATGCGCGCACACGGCGCGACCATCGTCGAGCATGGCGTCGACTTCGACGAGGCGCGCGTCGAGTGCGAGCGGCTCGCGCGCGCACGCGGGATCAGATACGTCCATTCGGGCGACGAGCCATACCTCATCGCGGGTGTCGCGACCGCCTCGCTCGAGGCCCTCGAGGAGCGGCCGGACATCGACGTGCTCATCGTGCCGGTCGGCGGCGGCAGCGGGGCGGCCGGCGCGTGCATCGTGGCGAAGCACGTCAAGCCATCTGCGCGAGTGATCGGGGTGCAGGCGGAGGGCGCTCCGGCGGCATACCTATCGTGGCGCGACCACCGGCCGCACGAGGGCGGGCCGGTCCGCACCTTCGCGGAGGGTCTGGCCACTCGAACGACGTTCGACATGCCCCAGCAGATCCTCGCCGCGTTGCTCGACGACTTCGTCCTGGTCTCCGACGACGAGCTCTATCGCGCGATGCGGCTACTCCTCGTGGAAGGGCATCTCGTCGCAGAAGGCGCCGGCGCGGCCGCGACCGCGGCGGCGCTCAAGCTGCGTGACGCGCTCGGGGGAAAGACCGTCGCCCTTTGGATCAGCGGTGGGAACGCGACCGCCGAGTCGCTGGGCCGCGCACTCGCAGCGACATGAACTCTGTGGCGGAGCTTCGCCAGAAGAGGCTGCACGATTGTCGTCTCACGGCTGATCGGAAGCTCGAGACGCTCGATGAGGCCGAGGCGTTCCTCATCGACCGCGGCGTGCTGACTCTTACGCAGGACTCGGCGCTGCCGAGTCTGTTCGCGGCGACGCACGAGGAGCCGTACAAGCGCGGCTCGGCGGGGTTCGGATCGTGGCCCAAGACGAAGTGGCCGTGGGGCGGCGAGCTCGCGCTCCGGCCCGGCGTGCTCGCGCTCAAGGTGCATCGCGGCAAGGTGCTGCTCTGCCATCAGGCGGCGATGCGCGCGATCGATCCCCTCGCGCGCGCAGCGCTGGCCGAAGCGGATGCCGCGGGCGACGAGCGCTCGCGTCTCGTGCGGCATCTCCGGTCCGCCGGGCCGTCGAAGCTCGACGACGTGAAGGGCGAGCTCGGGCTCGAGGCGCCCGCTCTGCGAAAGGTGCGTGAGAAGCTCGAGACCGTGGCGGCGATCGTGTCGCGCGACGTCGCGGTCGACGACGGCAAGGGCGGTCATCGCCACACGAGCGAGCTGGCGCGCTGGGACCAGGTCTGGAACAAGCCATGGAAGGCGAATCAGGACCAGGCGCTCGCGGAGCTCGTCCTCATTGGCGTCCGCGCCGCGGTGCTCGCGCACCAGGATGAAGTGGGGAAGTGGTTCAGCTGGCCTGTCGAGTGGCCGCTGCTCTCTGAATTGATCTCGGCTCGGCGCCTTCAGCGACCAGGCCCAGGGTGGTTGACGGTTCCGTAAGAATGTTTGGACCCGTGCTTCGCGGCGAGAAATGCACGCTGCGGCCGCCGCGAAAGGAAGACCTCACGAGCTACCAGCGATGGTTCGAGGACACGGAGACGCTTCGCTTTCTGCCGGGG
>VBGU01000372.1:0-1658 GCA_005881085.1 Chloroflexota bacterium
CTCGCGGGCGCCGCCGCCGCCGACGGCGAGCGACGCCTGCACGAGGTCGCTCACCGAGTCGGGATCGGGCAGCAGCAGCTCGACAGGCGGCGGCTGATCCGTTCCGGGAAAACGCACGACGATGCCGTCGTTGGTCCACAGGATGTCGGGCTCGTCGCCATTCCGCTCGCGGACCATCGCGCCGATCGCCATCGCCCAGGGCGCGTGAACACGCGCGCCGAAGTGGCTGAGGATGCACACCCGCCAGTCGCCCATGTCGTCGAGGTAACGCTCGACGACGATGGTGTGGTCGTCGGGCACCGCGCCCGTCGCCGCCTCCTGGTCGCGGACGTATTGCATGAGGTTGCGCGCCGCGCCTTCCGCGAGCGCGTGTTTCGTCACAAGCTCCTTCGTCGCCTCGTCTGCGGGCAGCAAGCGCAGACGTCGCGTAAGCGCGCCGATGGCGCGTCCGAACTCGAGCGGACGGCCGACGTTCTCGCCATGCCAGAAGGGCATGCGCCCCGGGACCCCGGGCGCGGGCGAGACGAGCACGCGATCCTGGGTGATCTCCTCGACGCGCCAGCTCGACGCACCGAGAAGGAAGACGTCGCCCTCCTTGGTCTCGAAAACATATTCCTCGTCGAGCTCGCCGACGCGGCCCTTGCCCTTCTCCGCGCCCGCGAGGAACACGCCATATAGCCCGCGGTCCGGGATCGTGCCGCCGTTCGAGATCGCGACGACCTTCGCGCCCTCGCGCGAGCGCACGACGCCCGCGGTCCGATCCCACACGATGCGCGGCCGCAGCTCGGCAAATTCGTCCGACGGGTAGCGGCCGGAGAGCATGTCGAGCACGCCTTCGAACGCGCTGCGTGGAAGCTCCGCGAACGGGGCGGCCTGGTGAATGACGCGCTCGAGATCGTCGACCGCCCAGTCGTCCATCGCGGTCATCGCGACGATCTGCTGCGCGACGATGTCGAGCGGGTTCCGCGGGTAATGCAGCGGCTCGACCGCGCCCGCCATCATCCCTTCGGTGATCGCGGCGCTCGCGAGGAGATCGCCGCGGTACTTCGGGATGATCACGCCGGTCGACGGCTCGTCGATGCGATGGCCGGCGCGCCCGATCCGCTGCATGCCGCTCGCGACCGATGGCGGCGATTCGACCTGGATCACCAGATCGATCGCGCCCATATCGATGCCAAGCTCGAGCGAACTGGTGGCGACGAGAGCCGGAAGGCGGCCCGACTTGAGATCGTCTTCGATCCGGAGCCGCTGCTCGCGCGCGATCGAGCCGTGGTGCGCATGGACGAGCTCCTCGCCCGCGAGCTCGTTGAGCGCGCCGGCGAGACGCTCGGCCAGTCGGCGCGAGTTCACGAAGATGAGCGTCGAACGATGCGAGCGGATGAGCTCGAGGATCTGCGGATGGATCGCGGGCCAGATGGAGGAGCGCTGGACCGATGTTACGGGCCCGGTCGGGATTTCGGCGGGCTCGCCCAGGCGCGCCATGTCCTCGACCGGAACCTCGACGCGCAGCTCGAGCCTCTTCTTCCGCCCGGCGTCCAGCACTCGCACCGGACGCGGAACGCCGTCGTCGAGACCGCCGAGGAAACGCGCGATCTCGTCGAGCGGACGCTGCGTCGCGGAGAGGCCGACGCGCTGCAGCCGTTGGGGGGCTCTGCCCC
>VBGU01000372.1:1839-3063 GCA_005881085.1 Chloroflexota bacterium
CGCGGGCTCGCGCTGGTAACGCGCGCGGTCGCGCGACGGCGTATCGCCGGTCCGGGTGGCGACGGTGGGCTCGCGGTATGGGATGCCCAGACGCTGCGCCTGCCGAGTGATGCCAATGAGCGGCTCGCGCAGGTTGCGCTCGATGTCCACAGCGAGGGCTTTCAGCGGCGAGATGTAGAGAATGCGAGTCGCGGGCTTTTTCGGCGCGGGCGAGAACATGAGACGGTCGATCGCCGCGAGGAACGCCGCGAGCGTTTTCCCCGACCCGGTCGGCGCCAGAACGAGCACGCTTTCGCCTAGCGCAATCGCTGGCCAGGCGAGTTCCTGCGCGCGCGTCGGCGTTTGAAAAGTCGCCTCGAACCACGCGCGAGTCGCGGGGTTGAAAGTCGCGAGTGGATCGCTCCCCACGACTCGATGCTATCCGTAGAGAGCGATGCCGCGGACTGTTGTCCGCGGCATCCATCGTTCAAGAGACCGGAGAGCCTGACTTGCCCTCTCAAGTCTCAACCCTGATCCTCAAGGCGGGCAAATTACCGCGAGCACTGTTCCTGTCCCAGGGTTACCCGGGGAGGGCGCGTAGCCGGGATCGTTTCTCACGATGACGATTTCCTTGATATCGCCGCTGATGACCGAACCCGACTTAGTCACCTTGCTGGAGGCTATGACTGCCATGACATTCGGGACGGTGGCCGGAGGCGGTGTTGAGTTTCCGGGATCGGTCGTCCAGGTCCCGCCGCAGGCTGGTGGAAGTCCAAGCATATTGTCCTCAAATCCGGCGAAGCCCTTCATCGCGTCCGGCGCGGGTGCGCCGCCGCTGAAGTGATTGAGGTTCGCCCATTGGCTGCCCCACCATGTGACGTGGTTGAGAGGCGTCGCATCGAGGTCACCAATGACAAAGGTCGCCTGATTACTGGTGGGGAAGGCGAAGATGATCAGCTGGCAACTGATGCTCGTTTTCTCCCCCCCGATGTCCTTGACCGTCGTGGTCACCATAAAGACCCCGGTCAAACCATAGTTGTGGCTACCGGTGACCGTGTAAGTCACGACACCGGGGCCGCCGGCGATCATGCCGGCCGACGCCATAGAGCCGTCACCCCAGTCGATCTGTGCTGTGAAGTCGTTGGGTGTTCCTGTCGTGCTCGAGTCGTTGAATTCCGCCGTCACGCCCGCGTATGTCTGCGGGCCGACCGGCGGTGCCGTGCTGCCGGACGGCGGCGGCGCCGG
>VBGU01000364.1 GCA_005881085.1 Chloroflexota bacterium
TGTACGACACCGTCGATGACGCGCACCGGATACGCGTTCACCGGAAATACCGCGGGCAAGGCGCGCACTTCGCCAGACAAGAGGTCGAATCGCGCCCCGTGGCGCGGGCACTCGACCAAGCAGTCCTCGAGCTCGCCTTCGCCGAGCACACCGCCGTCGTGCGTGCACACGTTGTCGATCGCGCCCCAGGTGCCGTCGTCGCAGTGGCCGAGACAGAGACTCTTGTCACGCGCGTGGACGACCTTCACCTCGCCGACCGGGACCTCGTCCTCGCGCGCCACCGGGACGAACTCGCTCAAGCCAGGATGCCCATCTCCGCGATGTTGCCGATGCGAGGCCGCAGCGCGTTCAGCACGCGCTGGCGGACATGCTCGTCGTCGAGTTGGTTGATCACGCGGCGGAAGAATCCGTGCACCATGAGTTGCTGCGCCTGGTCGCGGTCGAATCCGCGCGACATCGCGTAGAACAGGTCCTCGTCGCCGAGCGCGCCGGCCGTGGCGCCGTGGCCGCAGCGGACGACGTCGTTCGTGAGGATCTCCAGCACCGGTATCGGGTCCGCACCCGCGTGCTTCGACAGGAGCATGTTTCGGCATTCCTGGTAGCTGCCGGTCCCGCTGGAGGTCGCCTCGACCCGGA
Source organism: Chloroflexota bacterium (assembly GCA_005881085.1). Classification (GTDB taxonomy): domain Bacteria; phylum Chloroflexota; class Limnocylindria; order P2-11E; family P2-11E; genus 3-1-20CM-2-70-9. Next base: position 637 of record VBGU01000364.1, read on the forward strand.
TCTTGCCGTAGAAGATGGCCTTCGCGTGGTCGTACAGCGCCGAGAGGTACAGGAGATCGCTCTGCGAGCCCTTGCCGTCCACTTGCTGGAAGCTGTTCACGTCGATGCGCTGGTTGTCGCCAGCAGCCACGAGCCCGTAGAGCTTCACTGTCGCGCCGTTCCCCTCCATGTCCGACTCGATGCCCACCTTCGATTTGCCCTGTCCCGCGAACACGTTGTGCACGGCGAGGTCGCTGTCGCTCGCGGAACGGAACCGCTGAAAGCCGAGATCGACAACCCCGGGGGCAAAGCGCCGGATCGCGACGTAGCGGACGCGCGCGCCCGGTCCGGCGTACACATCGACGTGCGGGATCGCAATACGGGGCGTCGCGCCTTCAGATGAGAGGTCCTCGACGATCGTCACAGTCGACCCGCGCTCGGCGACCACGATCGTTCGCGACAGCATCGCGTCGCCACCCGCCGGCCACACCTTGTCGACAACGATCGGCCTATCGACGATGACGTCCGCGGGGACGTGCACGAACGTGCTTCCGGCGGACCAGAGCGCGTCGGCGATCGCGCGGAACGCGGCGTGTGACGGGATTCCATCCCCGGGAGCGATGTGCGGACGGACGAGATCGGGGTTGTCGAGCGCGGCCCGGAGCAGCCCTTTGAAGATCACGCCCTGAGCCGCGGCTTCCGGCTCGAGCTTGAATTGGATCCCGGGCAGATGGTCCAGCGTCGAGAAGAGCGACCCCTCCGGAAGGTCCTTCAACGGGAACCGCCGCCACTCTTCCTCCTGGCCCGTGGGCCAGCTGTCGGGCGTGAATCTCTCGGCGGCCTCGAGCCGTGCGTGGCGCAGCCAATCGGGCTCTTTGCGCCGAAGACTGTGCTGCTCGACCATTTGAGGGTCGAGCAGCAGCGGGACGGATACGAGCTCTGCCGTGCTAGCCAATGGCGCCTTGCATCTGCAGCGTGATCAGTCGGTTCATCTCGATGGCGTAGTCCATCGGCAGCGTCTTCACGATCGGCTCGATGAAGCCGTTCACGACCATCGCCGTGCCTTCGGCCTCGGAGAGTCCGCGGCTCATCAGGTAGAAGAGCTGCTCTTCGCCGACCTTCGAGACCGAGGCCTCATGACCGATGGTCACGTCTTCCTCGTCGATCTCCATGTACGGGTAGGTGTCGCTTCGCGCGGTCGGGTCGAGGATGAGCGCATCGCACCGGACCGTGCTCTTCGCGCCGTGCGCCCCCGGATAGATCTTGACCATGCCGCGGTAGGTCTGCTGCCCGGTTCCCTTGCTGATCCCCTTGCTCTGGATGATGCTCGTCGTGTTCGGCGCGGCGTGGATCATCTTGGCGCCCGCGTCCTGATGCTGGTCAGTTCCCGCGAACGCGACCGACAGCACCTCTCCGTGAGCGCGCTCGCCCACGAGGTACACGCTCGGGTACTTCATGGTGACCTTCGAGCCGAGGTTCGCGTCGATCCAGGTCATGCGGGCGTCCTCGTGGACGACCGCGCGCTTCGTCACGAGGTTGTAGACGTTGTGGCTCCAGTTCTGGATCGTGGTGTACCGCACGTCGGCGTTCTTCTTCACGATGATCTCGACGACG
>VBGU01000004.1 GCA_005881085.1 Chloroflexota bacterium
CCCGATTCGCGCATCAGTTCAATCCCGTCATCGCATACGGCGACGCCGTGGGCAACGATTGCCTCGAGCTGCAGAGGATCTTCTGGTCCGCGGGTGTGCGCAGCGATCTCTTCGCGGCCGAGGCGAAGCCCGAGATGCGCGCGCTCACTCGCTCGTGGGACGAGCTCGATCTCATTCGTCGGCGCGACGGGCTCCTGCTTTGGCACCACTCGATCGGAACGGACACGGTGCCGAAGGTCCTGGCGTCGCCGGCGAGAAAGGCGATCGTCTACCACAACATCACGCCCGGTCACTACTTCGCGGGTCTCAACGACTATCTGAAAACCTTCGCGGAGCTCGGGCGCGAGCAGCTGAAGGAGCTCGCCAAGGCGGCCGAGTTCGGGATCGCCGACAGCGAGTACAACCGCAAGGAGCTCGAAGCCGCCGGGCTCGCGAACACCGCGGTCGTCCCGGCGCTCGTGGACTGGGAGGACTTCGACCGCCCGCCAGACCCCGAAGTCGCGCGCACGCTCGCCGACGAGCGCACCGCGATCCTCACGGTGGGGCAGATCCTGCCGCACAAGGCGGTGACCGATGTGGTCGCGGCGTTCGCGAAATACCGCGAGTCCGATCGCACCGCACACCTCTACCTCGTCGGTCCGACGGCGATGTCCGCGGGTTATCTCGATCGCGTCCGCGGCGACATCCGGAGGCTCGGTCTCGAGGATGCGATCACCCTCACCGGCAGCGTCACCATCGAGCAGCTCGTCGCGTATTACCGTGGCGCGACCGCGTTCCTGACGCTGTCCGAGCACGAGGGCTTCTGCGTACCCCTCCTCGAGGCGATGCGGAGCGACCTGCCGGTCGTCGCGAACGCCGCCGCCGCGATCCCGGAAACGCTCGGCGACGGCGGCATCCTGATCGAGAAGAAAACGCCCGAGGCGGTCGCGGCGCAGCTCGAGCGCGTGGTCCGCGATCAGGCGCTCCGCAAAGACCTGATCGAGAAGGGTCGCCAGCGGGTCGACGCGTTCTCCCGCGCGCACGTCACCGACCGGCTCAAGCTCGCGCTCGCTCAGGGTGGCTGGGAGCTGCCTGACGCGAAGTCGAAGAAGATCGTCGTCATGTCGAGCGACCAGCGTTGCGGCATCCACCACTACTCGCTTGCCGTCACCGACGGCCTGCGCGAACGCGGGCACCAGGTCACGTTCGTCGGCGTCAAGCACCTCGACACCGCCGATCTCTATCGCAAGCTCAAGTTCATCTCGTCAAAGAGCGACGCCGTGCTCATCGAGCACGAGGCCGGGATCTTCCGCGACGTCCCGTTCGTGCGGGCACTCCTCTCGCTCTGGCGCAAACGCCTTCCGGTGATCCTCTCGATGCACGAGCTCGAGCCCGAGAAGTTCCACCACTACCGGCGCCTCTCGGCCGCGCTTCACTACAACCCGCGCTACCGCATGCCGCTCGAGATCCTGCGCATGCCGTGGGTCGCCCTGCGCATGGCGAACTGGTTCCTGCGGTACCGGCTGGTCCTCATGTTCATGGGCGCGATCCCCCGCAAGCTCGTCGTGCACTCGACGCGGAGCGAGCGGTGGCTGCAGCTCCTCACGCCCGACCAGGACAAGCGCGAGCGCTTCCCGCTCCTGGTCATGCCGCTCGAGAACACCGTGTTGCCGCGGAACGCCGAGGAGAAGCGCAAGCTCCGCGCGAGGTTCGGTCTGCCGACCGACAAGTTCATCTTCGTGTCGCCCGGTTTCTTCTTCGCGCGCAAGCGCTACCGGGAGGTGATCGAGGCATTGCCCGACGACGCCGTGCTCGTACTGTCGGGCACGAAATCGAGCTGGGAGCCTGAATACTTCGACGAGATCATCGCGCTCGCGAAGACGAAGCCCAACGTCGTGATCAACACCGAATACAACACGATGGGCGAGTATGTCGCGTCATCCGACGCGGTCGTCCTTTTCTACGAGGACGTCTTCCAGAGCGCGGTGGTCACCCAGGCGGTCTGGGCAGGCTTGCCCTGCGTCTTCTCCGATGCCGATGGCTTCGCGCCGTACCATGCGGCCGGGCCGGTCGTGCGGAGCGGTGACGAGCTCGCGAAGGCGATGCGCGAGATCCAGAAACCCGAGACCTACGCGAAGTACTCGCGCGGCGTGCGCATCCTGCGCCGCCTGCTCTCGCCCGAGCGCAACGCGGAACGCTATCTCGCCGGCATCGAGTAAGGCGATAGCGTTCCGATACGTGGTCGAAGCTCCGCTTGAGGCTGTTCGCGACGTGGTGACACAAGCAGCTGAGGTCGATGGCGAGCGATTCAGACTGCCGAGAGTCGCGACACGGACGCTCTTCCTCAGCGGACGGATCGAGGGCACGCTCGCATCCGATGGCGCGGCGTCGCTCGTCGTTTGGCACTATCGCCATCACCTCGTCGAGTACGTGGCCGTCGCATTCCTCGCCGTTTTGGTCGCTCCGGGGATCGTGCTCGGGATCGTCGGACTCTGGGTCGCACAGAGCTACGCGCTCGTCATCCTCGCGTACACGCTGTTAAACGGCTTGATGCTCGCGGTGGTCCTGCAGCTGATCCATGACGAGCGCGCGAAGCTTCGAGGCGACCTCGAGAAGACGCTCGGGCGTGCTGGGCACTGGGCAGTGCTCGCGCACGAGGCAGGCACGTGAGGATCCTCGTCGTCGTCCAGCGCTACGGCCCCGAGGTCGTCGGCGGATCCGAGTCGCACGCGCTCGTCGTGGCGCACCGGCTCGCGATGGTCAACGAGGTCGAGGTCGCGACGACCAACGCGCTCGACTACTGGAGCTGGGCGCCGCACTTCCCGATCGGCGAATCGATGGACGGTCCGGTCCGCGTGCGGCGCTTCGCGGTAACGGGCCTGCGCAGTCCGAACTTCAAGGATGCGGAACGGCACGTCCTGTTCGAGCAGCACACGCTCGCCGACGAGCAGGCGTGGCTCGCGATGCAGGGGCCACACGCGCCGGGTCTGCTCGAGTTCCTGCGCCGTGAGGGCAAGAGTTATGACGCGATCCTCTTCTACACATATATCTACGAGCCGACGGCGGCCGGCCTGCCCCTCGTCCCGGAGCGCGCCGCGCTCATCTCGACCGCGCATGACGAGGAGCCGCTCCGCCTGGCGCCGTATCGCGCGCTGTTCCAGCTCCCGCGCGCGTTCGGTTTCCTGACCCCTGAAGAGCGCGACCTGGTCCACTCGCGGTTCCGCAACGAGCACATCCCGAGCGAGGTGCTGGGCATCGGCCTCGAGGCTCCGCCCTGGCACGACCCCGATCCGTTTCGTCACCGCTACGCGCCGCGCGGGCCTCTCGTCGTTTATCTCGGCCAGGTGAGCGAGGGAAAGGCCGTCGACGAGCTTGTCGCGGATTGGATCGAGCACCGAGAGGGCGGCGACGCGGGCTCGCTCGTCCTCGCGGGCACCGCGCGGATGCATATACCCGAGCGCGACGACATCGTGTCGCTCGGACGGGTAAGCGAAGAGGACAAGTACGCGCTCCTCGAAGCCGCTGACGTGCTCGTTCTGCCGTCGCACCTCGAGAGCCTCGGCATCGTCCTGCTCGAGGCCTGGCAGGTCGGGACGCCGTGCCTCGTCTCGGCGAAGAACAAGGTCACCAGCGGTCAGGTCGCGCGCGCGGGCGGCGGCGCCTCATACGATCGCGGCGGCTTCACGAGGGCGCTCGCGTCGGTCCTCGCGGAACGCGAAAGGTTCGGCGAGTCGGGCCGCGTCTACGTCGAGGCCGAGTGCGCGTGGCCGGCGTTCGACGCGCGGCTCGAGCAGCTCCTCGACCTGGTGGCGAATTGAGCGAGCCGAGCCTCCTCGTCGTCGTCCAGCGCTACGGCGACGTTCCGGGCGGCGCCGAGGCGCACGCGCGCTCGGTCGTTCAGCGCCTGCGGCCGCATTTCGCGATGGAGGTCGCGACCACGAACTCGACGGACTACCTCACGTGGAAGAGCGACCTCACCGCGGGCCTCGATCGGGTTGACGGCGTCACCGTCCGTCGATTTCCCGTGGAGCGTCCGCGCGCCTGGAACTTCAAGCTCTACGAACGGCGCGCGTTCCGCGGAGGGCACACCCTGGACGACGAGCGCGCGTTCATCGACGCGCAGGGGCCGTACGCGCCCGAGCTCCTGGACTTCCTCTGGAGACGCGGCCGCGATTACGACCACGTGCTCTTCTTCACGTACATCTACTACCCCACCGTGCTCGGCCTTCCGCTCGTCCCGGAGCGCGCGGTCCTCGTGCCGACCGCGCACGAGGAATCGGCGATCGGCCTCGCCGCCTACAAGCCCGTGTTCCACGGGCCGCGCGCGATCGCCTACAACACGGAGGAGGAGCGCCGCATGGTGTGGCGCCGCTTTCGAAACGAGCGTGTCTCGAACGAGATCGTCGGGGTCGGCATCGACGTGCCGCCCGAGCGGGACGCGACGCGCTTTCGCGAGAGGCACGGCATCACCGGTCCGTACCTCCTCTACGTGGGTCGGATCGGCGTGAGCAAAGGGTCGCGCGAGCTCTTCGCGCATTACGAACGCTGGCGCGCGAGCGACCCGGCGCACGACGTATCGCTCGTGCTCGTCGGCGACGCCGAGATCCGAGTTCCGAAGACGAGCGGCATCGTCCACCTCGGCCGGCTCAGCGAGCAGGACAAGTGGGACGCACTGGCCGGCTGCACCGCGTTCGTGATGCCAAGCCTGCTCGAGTCGCTGTCGCTCGTGACGCTCGAAGCCTGGGCGGCGGGACGTCCGGTGATCGTCGACGCGCGCTCGCCTGTGCTCGCGGGCATGACGCGCCGCGCCGAGGCGGGTCTTGCGTACCGCACCTCGGCCGAATTCGCCGAGATCTGCGAGCTGCTCATGGACGATCGGGCCCTTGGCGATCGTCTCGGCCGGTCGGGCGCCGACTTCGTCGAGCGCACGTACACCTGGCCGCGTGTCGTCGAGACGTATTTGGACCTCTTTGCGGAGGTGTGCGCGAGGCTCGCCGCCTGATATGCTTTTCCATATATGAAGGCAAGCCGGCTGGTACGGGCTGCCCGTAAGCGCAAAGGGTTGAGTCAGCGTGAGCTCGCTGCGAAGACCCGGATCTCTCAGCCGATGATCTCGTTGATCGAGCGAGGGCTCCAGGATCCGCGCTACAGCACCTTGCAGCGAATCTTTCGCGCATGCGACCTCGAGATGGACGTCGTGAACGTCGCCGGCGGCGGAATCGATCGCACGCAATTCATGTCGACGCTGCCCCTAACTCCAGAAGAACGCCTCCGGCGGTCAGTCGTTGCAACTCGCGCGATCAACGAGCTTGTAAGGAATGCAAGGCGTGTCCGCTAGAACGGTCATGTTCGACCCGCGGCCGATCCTTGGGGTCTTGGCGCGCCACGAGGTGCGGTTCGTCGTTATCGGCGGTGTCGCGGCTTCGCTTCAGGGGTCCACGACCATCACGAACGACTTCGACATTTGTTACGCCCGCGACTACGAGAACCTCGAGCGACTCGCGGCGGCCTTGACGGAGGTAGGAGCAACGCTTCGGGGCGTGCGCGAGCCTGTCGCGTTCCGTCTTGACGCTCGAACTCTGAAGGCTGGTCTGAACTTCACCTTCGATACGAATTACGGACCGTTCGATTGCCTCGGGGCGGCATCCGGGGACTTCGACTATGAGCAGCTCAAGCGGAATGCGGATGGAATGGACCTCATTGGTACGAACGTTTCCGTCGCGTCCCTCGATGACCTTATCCGGATGAAACGCGCCGCAGGTCGAAACAAGGACCTGATCGAAGTCGAAAATCTTTCCGCGCTCCGCGAGGTTCGCGACAAGGGTCGGCACTAGCCAGGCCGGCCCCGCGACCGACCGGACCAAACCACCCCTATCCTGAGTCCGATGCGGGACCGCGGGCGTGGCGGTGACGGGGGCAGGGACTGGGGAAGCATCGACTGGTCGAACATCGACCTCTCGGGTTTCGGCAGCGGCCGCAACCGCATATCCGGTCCGTCTCGCCGGTTCGTTTTCTTCGCGATCATCGCCTTCCTTCTCCTCCTCATCCCGGTGTTCGTGGGTCCCTTCATCAGCTTCCTCACCGATCTCCTCTGGTTCCGTAGCCTCGGTCTCGAATCGGTCTACCTGCGGCGCTTCACCGCGGGCTTCTACGCGTTCCTCGTGTTCGGCGCGGTCTTCTTCGTGCTCGCGCTGCCCAACCTGTACTTCGCGCTCCGTCCGCAGATGCCGCGCGTGGTCGTCGAGGCCGAACGCCGGCGGCGTGGCGCGCTCTCGACCAGCCTGCGATTCATGTGGCTCCTCCTCATCCCCGCGTTCTTCTTCGGCCTCGCAGGCGGCGACGAGTGGGACATGCTCCTCCGCTGGGTCAACCAGGTCCCCTTCGGCGCGACGGACCCGGTGTTCGGCCGCGACATCGGCTTCTACTTCTTCACGCTGCCGGTGCTCGAGTTCGTGCGGGGTTGGTTTCTGGTCGCGCTCATCGTCATCGCCATCGGCGTGGTCACGCTCTACTTCACGCGCGGCGTCATCGGGGTCGCCACCGGCTCGCTCGCGAGCGCGGACATCCGGGTCGCGGGTCGCACCGCCCTCGCGCTCGCGCGCCCGGCGCGCGCACATCTTTCAATACTGGGTGGACTGTTCCTTGCCTTGATCGCGAGCGGTTATCTCCTCGACCAGTTCGAGCTCCTCTTCCGGCAGGAGAGCGTCCTCGTCGGTGCTGGTTACACGAGCATCACCGCGCGCCTTCCCGCGCTCACGATCCTGACGGTCATCGTCGGCGTCGCCGCGCTCGCATGCTTCGCGAACGCATTTCGTGGAACGCTCTGGATCCTCGGCGGGTCCATCGTCCTCTGGTTCGTCGCGACCCTGGTCATCGGGGGCGTCTACCCGGCGCTGATCCAGAACTACATCGTGCAGCCCGACCAGCTCAACAAGGAGCGTCCGTACATCGCCCGGAACATCGCCGCGACGCGTGCCGCCTATTCCCTCGATACGGTCGACGAGAGCGCCTTCAACGTCGCGGATACGCCGACGGCGGCGGAAGCACGCGCCGCGCTGTCCGATACGTCGACTGTTCGCCTCTGGGACTACCGGCCGCTGCAGCAGGTCTTCGATCAGCAGCAAGCGCTCCGCCAGCAGTACACGTTCGTCGACGTCGACATCGATCGCTACCAGGTGGGCGGCAAAGAGCAGCCGGTGATGCTTTCGGCGCGCGAGCTCTCCTCGAACCGCCTTCCGCAGCAGACCTGGGTCAACCGTCACCTTGTGTTCACCCACGGCCTCGGCGCGGTCGTGAGCCCAGTCGGTGGTGTCGCCGCGGACGGGGCACCGCTCTTTCTCGTGAAAGACATCCCGCCTGTCGGCGAACCGAAGATCGACCAGCCGCGGATCTACTACGGAGAGCTCACGAGCGACTACGTCATCGTCGGTACGAACCAGGACGAGTTCGACTACACGACAGATCAGGGCAACGTGCAGACGCGCTTCAGCGGGAACGGCGGCGTCGGCGTCGGTTCGCTCTGGGATCGGCTTCTCTTCGCCATCCGCTTGGGCGACACGAACCTGCTCGTCTCCAACCAGATCACCGACCAGAGCAGACTGCTCTTTCACCGCCAGATCCTCCCGCGCGAGAGGCTGATCGCCCCGTTCCTCGAGTACGACCCAGATCCATACCTCGTCATCGCGAATGGGAAGCTCTACTGGATCAACGACGCGTTCACGACCGGAGACCACTATCCGTACAGCGAGCGCTTCACCGCACTCGGCGCGACGAGCACCTCCCTCGCCGGTGGACAGCTCAACTACATCCGCAACAGCGTGAAGGTCGTGACGGACGCCTACGACGGCACGATCAGCTATTACGTCATCGACGACAAGGATCCGGTCGTCCGCAACCTGAAAGCGATCTACCCCGATCTCTTCAAGTCAATCACCGACATGCCGCAGGCGCTCCGGGATCATCTCCGCTACCCGGAGGCGCTCTTCAGCATCCAGGCGCAGGTGTTCGCGCTGTACCACATGACGAACCCGGACGATTTCTACAACCGGTCGGATGCGTGGAGGATCGCGAACGAGATCTTCGCGACGGGCGGAGCGGCCCAGCCCATCGAGCCCTACTACGTGACGACGCGGCTTCCCGGCTCGGAGCGACCCGAGTTCGTGCTGTTCGTGCCGATGACCCCTGCGGGCGGGGAGCGCAACAACATGGTCGGCTGGATAGCCGGGCGCGCGGACGCACCCGACTACGGCAAGCTGCGCGTGCTCACCTTCCCGCGCGATCGTCCGATCGCCGGGCCTCTCAACGTCGAAAACCTGATCGAGGCCGACTCGACGATCCGCCAGCAGCTCACGCTGCTCTGTCCGTCGGCCGCGAACTGCATCCGCGGGAACCTTCTCGTTTTGCCCGTCGCCAGCAGCTTCGTCTACGTCGAGGCCATCTTCGTCCAAGCCGCCTCGACGAGCCGCATCCCCGAGCTCCAGCGCGTGATCCTCGCGACGCAGGGCCGGGTCGTCATGACCGACTCCTTCGAAAAATCTCTCGACGCCCTGTTCGGCGCCCAGCAACAACCGCCGCCACCGACGACGACGCCACCACCGAGCACCACGCCGCCGCCGACCACCACGCCGCCGTCGGAGATCGCCGCGTTCGTGAAGTCGGCGAGCGACCACTACAACGCGGCGCAGGCCGCCCTCAAAGCGGGCGACTTCGCCGAATACGGCCGTCAACTGCAGCTTCTGGAGGACGATCTCGCGAAGCTGCGTGCCGCCACCGGGCAGTAACGTCGATCCGCGAGGCGAACCCTAGAATTCGGTCTTCTTGACGAAGACCATCCGCGTCGGTGTGATCGGTGCGGGCTACTGGGGCCCGAACATCGTG
>VBGU01000365.1 GCA_005881085.1 Chloroflexota bacterium
CGTCCTCTGCGGCGAGGCGCGCGCCGTAGAGACCGGTTTCTTCCGCCCTGGTGAAGAGGGCGTGGACGTCGTGCGGCGCTCGCTCGTCACGAAGCCCGAGGAGCGCCAGGACGATGAGGGCGCATCCGGCGAGATCGTCGGCTGCGCGCATGCGGATCTCGTCGCCCGCGACATCGGCAGCGGGTAGGTCGAGCATCGCGAACTGCCCGACCGCGAGCGGTCTATCCCCCCGGATACGACACACGGTCGTGGAGTTGTGCAGCGGCTCGATGTCGGTGACCGGGTCGCTCAGGACCGCCGCGAACGACGCGCCGCCGGCGTCTTCGTGGACGGTTACGGCGACGTCGGACGGGAACACGCGCTGGCGGAATCCGCCGAGGACGCGCGCTTTTCCCGTCCTGCCGGAGGCTTCGATGATCTCGAACGCGGGGTGATCGGTGTGCGCAGCGAACACGAGCGCGCGCTTCGCCGCGCCGGCCCAGACGCGCGCGTGGACCTGCCCGAACGAGTCGGTCCTCGTCGAGATCCCGCCGCCCTCGAGCTCGGCGCGGATCGCGTCGAGCACCTGCCACTCGTGGTACGGGGCCGTCGGCGGCGCGGCGATGCGCCGAAGGACCGCGAGGACCTCGTCGGGATCGAGTGAGCGCGGCAACTCGCGCGAGGATATCGTCCACCAGAGGTGCTATGGCTCTACGACACGCGGAGGCGCGGCACCTTTGCCTTTCAGCCTCGAACCCGCGTCGCGACGATGTACGTCTGTGGCGTGACGCCTTACGACACGACCCACCTCGGCCACGCCCGCACATTCATCGTCTTCGACGTGCTCGCGCGCCTCCTGGAGGCGCGGGGGCAGAGCCTGCGGTACGCGCAAAACATCACCGACATCGACGAGTCGATCCTGCTGCGCGCCGCGCGGGACAAGGTCAGCTGGCGGGCGCTGGGGCGCCGCGAGGAGCGCGCTTTTCTGCAGGACATGAAGAGCCTCGGCTGGCGCAAGCCCGACGCGCTCCCCCATGCCACGAGAGAGATCCCCGCGATGATCGAACTCGCGCAGCGCCTGCGCCGCCACGGGTTCGCCTACGAGACGCCCGGCGGTCTCTATTTCGACGTCGCGAAGTTCCCGCGCTTCGGCCAGCTCTCGCGTTTCTCGAAAGTGAAGATGAAGCGGATCCTTGCGTCGCAGGACGACGCGCGGCTCGACGATCCGAGCCGGCGTTCACCCGTCGACTTCGCGCTGTGGCGCCGCCTCAGCGAAGGCCCGACGTGGCCAAGCCCGTTCGGCCGCGGCCGCCCCGGGTGGCACCTCGAGTGTTCGGCGATGTCCGACTGGCATCTTGGATTTCCGATCGACGTTCACGGCGGTGGCAGCGATCTCATCTATCCGCATCATGAAAGCGAGATAGCGCAAAGCGAGGCAGCCCATGGCTTGCGGAAGCGGTTCGTCGGTCACTGGGTGCATGTAGCCCCGATGCGACTCGGTGGAAAGAAGATGTCGAAGTCGGACGGCAACATGGTGTTTGTCCGCGACGTCTTGAAGAAGACGACGCCCCAAGCACTTCGCCTGTATCTGCTCGACGTCCACTACCGGCGCCCGTTCGACCACGACGAGGAACGCCTCGCTCGCGCTCGACGACGCGCGGCGGCGCTCGCGAAATCACTCGGGCGCGGCCGATTCGGCCCGATCGAACGCGATTCCTCCACCCAGGATGTCCTCGCGGCGCTCGACGATGACCTGCACGCCGAGCGCGCGATCCGCGCGCTCGAGAAGCACGCGCGACGTGATCTCGCGCCCGACAGCACGGCGTCGCTCCGCACGATCGCGCGGAAAGTGCTGGGGATCCTCTGATGTCCGAGGAGCTCGTCCTCTGGCACGACTTCAACGTGGCGCTGGTGACAGCGGCGGCGGCTCTCCTTGGACTTCTCTTTGTCGCGCTCTCGATCCACATCCGCGCGCTGACCGATCAGCGCAACGCCGAGCTCCGTTCGGTGGCGCGGTCGATCTTTCTCGGCTATGTCGTCTCGCTCGGCTTCGGATTCCTCGCGCTCATGCCGCAGACGCTCTGGGCATTCGGACTCGAGCTCGTCGCTCTCAACGTCGGTGCCAGCATTCCCTTCGCGGCGGCTGCGCGAAGCGGCCTGCGAGCGACCGGCGTGGGTTTTGATCGCCGCGTCACCATGGTGCAGTTCATCGCGGGGTTCGCGCTCTTCGCGAGCGCGATCGCGGGGTCAATCGGCGTCGCGGTCGGCGAGCCATCGGCGCTCTTCATCGTCGCCGGGATCGCGATCGTGGCTCTCCTGTGGGGCGTGTTCAACACATGGGAGCTCATCTTCCGAATGCAGAGCGTCGGCGGCTAG
>VBGU01000005.1:0-16036 GCA_005881085.1 Chloroflexota bacterium
GTCAGGACCTTCATGACCTCGTTCAGCCGGTTGGATGCGGCGGCCAGGTACGCGTCGATGACGTTCGAGGTGAGCTCGCGGAAGGTGTCAATTTCGTCGGTCACACGGAGGATGTGGTCGTAGACGTCCTGGAAGTACGCGCGCTTTCCGGTCTCGCGAAGCTCGCGGATGTCGCCGCGCACGAGGACCTGAAGCACGTCGCGCTCGGGCGCGATCGTCTTGCGGAGCTGGAGCAGCTCCCGTTTGACGATGAAGAGCTCGCGGAGGGGTGCGTGCGCGCGATGCAGGTTCGGTCCGGTCTCCTCCGCGACGAACTGCTCGAGCAGCTCGATGCGCTCGCCGAACTGGTCGACGACCTCGAAGTACTGGTCGACCATCGTGTCGAGCAGCGCGTGGAGAAGCAGACCACTGGTCGGGAGACGACCCTCGACGAAGCGCTTCTCGACGAGCCGCCGGGCCGAGAAATCACCTTCGTGAACGGTGACGATCGCGTTCTGCGCGACGAAGATCGCGACCTCGTGGTAGTTGACGACGTCCGGGCTCGGCGACTCGAGTGCATAAAAGACGATGAAGTAATGCGTCTCGTACTGATCGATCTTCGGTCGCTGGTGGCCGTGCCGGGCGTCCTCCACGGCGAGCGGGTGAAGCTCAAGCTCTTTCGCGACGAGATCGAACTCCTCGCTCTGGGGGTTCGAGATGTCGAGCCAGCACGGGTGCTCGCCGCGGAGCTCGGAGAGCTGGTCCGCGGGGTGATCGACGACCGCGTGTGGCTCTTTGACGAGAAGGCGCGCGGGCATGTTCGCAGTATGCGCGGGCGATCAGGCAGCGAAGCGGCGAACGACGCTGACGAGCTCTTGCGCGTCGAAGGGCTTCGCGAGATACGCCTCGGCGTTGCAGCGATCGGCCTCGCGACGGGGATCCGCGACGCCGGTGAGGATCACGAGGGGGACGCGGCGGAGCGCCATGCGGAGCTCGCGCGCGAACGATGGACCGTCCATTCCCGGCATCTGCACGTCTAGGACGACGACCGCGGGCGGATCCTCCTGGACGGCGCGGAGTGCCTCGGCGCCATCGCGCGCCTCGACGACGCGGAAGCCGTTCTCGGCGAGAAGCTGATGCTCGACGGCGAGCGTCTCGATATCGTCATCGACGATCAGCACGGGGCGCGGCCGCGAAATCATGCCGAACGCCATGCTGACCTTTATGCATACGGCGTTCCCTAAACTTCAACGACCGGTGAAATTGCCTCGCGGAATGCGCACCGCCGTCGAGGTCGTCCCGAAATTGGGCGTGAAACCGGGGATGCCGGCCCTACGTATCGGTGGTGTCGCAACATACGACCGCCCAATCGAGCACCTCGCCGGACAGCTGGACATCCAGGATCTGCGCCTGCCGATCCGAGCAAGGGACGGACGCTACGGCCTCGTGCTCTGCTTCGCCCTCGACGCCGTCGCGCTCGATCGGCTGGGCACCGAGCTCGTGAGGGCCACACACCCTGACGGAGCCATCTGGCTTGTCGTCTGGAAGAAGGGTTTGTTGCGCGAAGGCGCATCGGGGTGGGATGAGGCGCAGGAAGCGATGCTCCAGACGGGCTGGGTCGACAACAAGATCCTCTCCCTGGGCGAAGAGGTGTATGCGACCCGTTACGTTCGCCGGCGGCGGCCGGGCAAGCGGGAACCACCCAGGGGTGCCCGCCGTTCCTAGGGGTATGCGCGTCTCTGGGCTTGTATTTGTGGTCGCGCTCGTGGCGTGCGGCGGCCCGCGACGCTTTCATCCCCCGCGCCAAGCGCGACCGCCGAAACGGCGACGATCACCCCGGCGGGGTCGGTGACCGCCACCGCGATCATCGGGACGATCGTTACGGGAACGCTTCCGCCGAACCCGACCCCATCGCCCTCAGCGACACCGAGCCCAGCCCCCGGCGGGCTCACGCAGGCCCAGCTGAAGTACCGGATCGTGGATCAGTTCGGCCGGCTGCTGTTCTGCGACCCGGACTACTACCCCGTTGCGCGCGCCGACGAGCAGGCGCTCGCGCACGAACGTTTGCCGGAAATCCAGAAGGACGCGCCCACGTTCAGCGCGATTCTGGCTCACCTTGGGATCACGGCCGCCGCCTCATACACAAAAGATCAGGAGCTCGCGATCTACCGCGATTGGAAGATGCTCAACGCGCTGCGTCTGGAGCAGGTGAGCGGCGGCTTCCACTTTCTCGCGGTGTTCGGCACTCCACAGCAAGCGAGCCGCGTCGACGGGACGATCGATCAGCGAGGGAACGTCAGTGTCGCAAGCCGGACTCCAAGCGGGCAGCCACCGTGTCCGATCTGTCTTGCCCGAGGGACGCGCATCGCGACGCCGTCGGGTGACATCGCAGTCGAAGACCTGCGAGTCGGCGACGTCGTCTGGACGCTCGACGCCGCTGGCAGCCGCGTCGCGCTCCCTCTTGTCGAGATCGGAAGCACGCCGGTACCGGCGACGCATCGCATCGTGCAGCTGCGTCTCTCCGATGGGCGGGCGGTGGACGTGTCTCCAGGTCATCCCACCGCGGACGGGCGGAAGGTCGGCGGCCTCGCGGCGGGCGACCGCTACGACGGCGCGGTCGTCGTGAGCGCCGAGCTCATCCCGTACGCCGGCGGCGCGACGTTCGATGTTCTACCGGCGGGAGCGACCGGAACGTACTGGGCGAACGGCGTCCTTCTCGGGAGCACGATCCGGTAATCGACGAGCGTTCCATCGATCGTCAATGCGACGACCGACGGATGGCGCCCGTCGCGGGTCTTATCGCCTCGTGCGCGATGATGCTGGAGTCGCGTACATGAGCGATCCCGGAGTGGTGAGGAGCGCGCCCGTCTCGAGCCACGTCTTCAAGCCGGAGAGGATCATCGGCCACCCGCCGTAGAGCTCCTCGTTCGCACCCTCGCGAAGCTGGTCATGCGTCACCGTCAGGCGGCAGGAGTCACCGACCGGTTCGATCTCCCAGGTGACTCTCGAGGTCCCCTCCTTCTTCACGTCGTCGCTCCAGAGAGCCCTCATGCTCTGGACCAGCCGGCGCGGCGGATCGACCTCGAGGTTCTGGCCCTCTCCGAGCGGCGCGTCAGTCGCGGGGTGGCTCGTCGCGTACCGCGAGCCCTTCGTCCAGTCGGAATCGATCCGAACGCCGAAGTTGTACTTGCTCCTGATCTCGCTGTCGGTGATCGCCTCCCAAAGCCGCTCCGGCGTGGTCTTGATGTAGATCTCGAAGACCTTTTCCATGCGTGCCTCCAATTTGGTTTTTAGTCCGCTCAGTGCTGATGCCCAGGGCTCGGCGTACTTGCTCACCCATCGGTCGTGAACGAGGCGGATCGGAACCGGGTTCAGAAAGTGGAGCTTCTCGCGGCCCCTTTTCTTGGTCACCACGAGGCCCGCCTCTTCGAGCTGGTTCAGATGCTTCATCACGCCGAAGCGCGTCATCCGGAACCGACCTTCGAGGGCGCTGAGCGTCTGCCCGTCCTCCTTGAAGAGAGCGTCGAGCAGACGGCGCCGCGTCGGATCAGCCAGCGCTTTGAACACCTTGTCCACGGCCAGCACCATATGTGACCATATGGTCACATGTCAAGCGCGTGCTCCCGCCTAGACGACGAGCTCCTTCGTCAGGAAATCCACGATCCGCCCATATGCATCTTCCGCGTTCGCGCGCTTGGTGAAGCCGTGGCCTTCATCCGGATACACGACGTAATCCACGCGGCGGCCGAGGGAGCGAAGGCGCTCGACGACCTGGTCCGATTCTTCCTTCGGCACGCGCGGGTCGTTCTCGCCCTGGAGGATGAGCATCGGACAGCGCACGTTGTCGATGTGCGTGATCGGCGAGCGCTCGACGAGCTTCGCGCGATCGTGGTCTAAGTCTCCGATCCAGCGGGTTAGGAACCGCCGCCAGTTCGGCTGCGCGTTCTCGATCATGGTGACGAGGTTCGCGACGCCAAATACGTCGACGGCGCATCGCCACACGTCCGGGATCTGCGTGACGCAGAGGAGCGTGGCAAAGCCTCCGTACGAGCCGCCGTACACGGCGAGACGAGAGCGATCGAACTCCTGTTGCTTGGTCATCCATTCGGTCACCGCGCGTAGATCGCGAAGGTCGATCCCGCCCCAGTCCTTGTGGATCGAGGCCTGCCACTTGCGGCCGTAACCGGTCGAGCCGTGGATATTCGGCACCACGAGAGCGATCCCCCGATGGATGAGCGCGGCGAGATGCGTGAGGTGCGCGCCGAAGGCCGGGCGCGACTGGGCCTCGGGTCCGCCGTGCGGATAGAGCACCGCGGGCGTCGGTGCGCGTGCGTCGCGCGGGCGGTATACGAAGCAGGGGATGTCGCCGTCGGGACCCGGGATGCGGATGAGCTCCGGCTCGACGAGCTCACCCTTCGGAACGGCGAACGTCGATGCGAGCGCGATGCGCGCGTCGCCCGTCGCGATGTCGAGCGTCCATACCTGCCACGGCTCGGTCGGCCCGAGTCGCGTGAACGCTGCGCGCGATCCGTCCGCCGAGACGACGAGGTCCTCGCAGGCCGCCCCATCGAGGCGGCGCTCGCGAATGGGCCCGGATCCGCTCCGCCAGCGCAGTGTCGAGTAACCATCTTCATTTACCGACCAGATCTGCGTTCGGCCGTCGGCCGACGAAACGGCGAGCTCGACGTCCCAGTCGGGACGATCGATCGGTTCGTGCTTCCCGGTCGCGACGTCGAGCGCGCTGAGCCAGAGGTGATCGCTCTCTTCGTCGGTGATCACGAGAGCGCGGCCATTGGCGAGCCAGCCCGCGGGAATGTGCGACACGTCCTCGGCGTGGCGCGTGACCTCGCGCGCGGCGCCGGTCCGCGGATCGACCAGCAGCAGATCCTGCGTCGTGTTGTCGAAGACCCTCATCACCAGGAGCCGCTTGCCGTCCGGCGACCAACCACCCACGACGTGCCAGGACGCGCCCGTCAGAAGGGGCCGTTCGGTGCGCGTCGCGACATCGGCGATGACGATGTCCATATCCGTCGAAACCCGCGCGTTGCTCGAGAACGCGACGAACGCGCCGTCGGGCGATGCCGCGTTCCACGACAGCAGCCGCTGCACGCGACCCGCGGGATCTGTCGAAAGCGGGAGGGTCGGTCCATCGGGGTGCCGCACGTGAAGCTGATGGAGCTCGGTACCACCGCGGTCGGCCGCCGCGATGAGCTCGCCGTTCGCGCTCCAGCAGAGGCTGCGCACCGCGTGCCGCTCGATCGTGACGGCGCGCTGGGGTTTTCCACCGGTGGCCGGGAGCGTCCACGCCTCGTAGGTACCCGCGCCTTGATCGGAAACAATCGCGAGGGTTTGAGCGTCCGGTGAGAGCGCTAGCGCAGAGCGGCAGGCGAACCGTCGCGTGGTGTGCGGCACGCTCGCAAGACGCTCGCGCGGATGGAAATCGGACAGAGGTCGTTGCGCCACGGTCGCCGATGCTATTCCGGTTTGAAGATGTCCTCGATCCGAAGGTTGAACAGCGCAGCGATGCGAAACGCGAGTGGAAGGCTCGGATCGTACTTTTCGTTCTCGAGTGCGTTCACGGTCTGACGGGACACCTCGAGTCTGTCCGCGAGCTCGCCTTGCGACCAATCGCGTTCCGCCCGGAGAACCCGCAGCCGGTTGTTCATCGGTAGCGGTAGGACGCGATCGCGCCGCCGATGCCCCAGAGCGCGATCATCAACGGGAACACCCAGATGTAGCTGAGCTGCGGGAAGCCCGCGTTCTCGAGAAAGCCGTACGCGAAGGTCAGCATTCCCGCGGCTCCGAACCCGAAGGCAAGAGCTTCGAGCTGGATCCGCTGTCCGAGCTCGTCCATGCGCGACACGAACCTCAAGTAAGCGAACAGCGCGAATGTCGCCGGAATGAGCGGCGCCAGAGCGACGAGCGTCTTGATCGGTTGGCCGACACCGCCAACAAGGCTGATCGACGCCAGGACCACGATGACGTACCACGCCATGGCGACCCCGAACTCGCGCGTGTAGGCCCGGACGGCGGATTGCTGACTCATGAACGTCCTCCGATGTGTTTCCTCTTACGGCAGGGACTGTCACACGTTAGCGACACTATGTCAAGTAGACTTGTCACCTAGTCGAGGAGCTTTGCGAGCTCCGCGGCATTGTTCACAGCCTTGTCGCCGTAGCAGTTGTTCATCAGGAGATGGATCTCTTTCGCCCGCTCCGCCATCTCCCGGATCTTCGGGAGCCACTCTTCGAGCTCCTTCTTCTTGTAGGAGTAGTCGAAGCGCTCCGCGGCGGTCAGGCCCGGCTTCTTCCAATTCTCGGCGTTGCGGCCATGGAAGCGCACGATCGCGAGTGCATCGTTCGTGACCGCGGCGACCGGCGGCACGCTCGAGGAAAAACCCTGCGGCTCGTCGACGGCGACATACGTGAGGCCGTGCTCCTCGAGGAAAGAAAGCGTCTCGGCCCGATTGCGCTCGCTCATCCACGTCGCATTGCGGAACTCCACCGCCAGGCGGTCGTCGGGCAGAAGCTCGCGCGCGTGAAGTATTTCGTCCTTGTTCATTCGCGAGATGGCGAACCACTCCGGGTACTGGAGCAGGATCGCTCCGAGCTTCCCCGCCTTGCGGAGCGGCTCGAGCCCGACCCAGTACCGCGCGAAGAGCTCCTCGCGCGCGTCCTTCGGAAAATCCTTCGGATAAACGCGCCGCTTGGCGGCGGCCTCCTTGGGGAGTGCTTCGCGGATGTCCTTCGGCAGGCGCTTCGGATCGGTGTGGTGCGTCGTGAGCGTCGCGAAGGCCTTGAAGTTCATCACGAACTCGTCGGGCGTGCGCTCCGCCCAGAGCAGCGCTTGCTTCTGCGACGGAAGCGCGTAGAACGCGGCGTCGTTCTCGACGATCGGGAAGTGCTCGGCGTAGTAGCGCAGACGCTTGTCAGCATCGTCCTTGATCCGCTCGGGATACCAGCCGGATTCGATGAGCGTCGGATCCGTCCACGAGCACGTTCCGACCAAGATCTTGGGACGTCGGGGGGCTTCGCCCCCCGGCCCCCAGCTCTCGGGGGATGGGGGGGCGCTGGTGGCCTGGGGGGATTGGGGGGCTCCGCCCCCCCAATCGCTAGAAGCGATCGGCTTCCTCTCGGTAGAGACCGGGGTCGAGCTCTTCGGCCTTCGAGCTTCGCTGCGCAAGCACCATCACCAGGATCCCGAGAAGCACCGCAAGACCGATGAAGCCCGCGATTTGCCCGCGCCCGCTCGTCATGAACGCCAACGTGCCGAGTAGCGCGGTCATCGCGTAAATGAGAAGGACCGCCTGCTGATGGGTGAGCCCCACATCGAGGAGCCGGTGATGAAAATGGCCGCGATCGGGTGCGAACGGCGGCTGCCCCGAGAGGATGCGGCGGACGAGGACATAGAACGTGTCGATGATCGGAACGCCGAGCACGAGGAGCGCGGCCGCGACCTTCGCGGTGCCGAAGATCGAGAGGACCGCGAGCATCGTCCCGAGGAACACGACGCCGGTGGTGCCGAGAAAGAGGCGCGCCGGATGGAAGTTGAAAAGCAGGAACCCGGCAACGGCGCCGGCGAGCGTAAAGCCCATCCACGTCACGAACGGCTCGGAGACCTGCGGCAGGAGCGCGAGACCTCCGAGGGTCAGCGCCGCGATCGCGGCGACGCCCGCGGCAAGACCATCCAGGCCGTCGATGAAGTTGAGTGCGTTATTCATGCCGACGATCCAGAGCATCGTGAAGGCGACTGCGGCGGGGAACGAGAGCTCGATCAGGCGATCGGACAGCGGGTCATTGACGAAGTCGATGTGGATGCCAGCGATCACGATCACCGCCGCGACGACGACCTGTCCGAGGAACTGCCAACGCGCGCGGAGCTCGAGGAAATCGTCGACGAGACCAATCGCCATCCCGAGCAAAGCGGCGATCGCGGTCAGTGTGAATCGCGAAGAGCGGACCTCCTCAGGGATAAGGAACGGATGACCCGCGACCCGGTCGATGAGCCAGAAGACGAAGATCGCCGTTCCGAATGCCACCGCGATCGCGAGACCACCGGGACGCGGGATCGGGCGCGGATGCCGCCGTCGGCCGCCGGGCATGTCGAGCATCCCGAGCCGGCGCGCGAGTAAACCGACCAGCGGTGTTGCGATCGCGGCCAGCGCGAACGCGAGCACGGTGGAACCGACAAGGAGGATGGACGTGGAGGACACCGCCGGCACGATAACGACTCTCACGCATTCGGCATTCCAGGTCTGAGAGGCTTCGTAGACTCGGCACGAAGTGGCCCTTCGCGTGAGGCTCCTCGGGCGGCCGGGTCTCGAGCATGACGGCGAGTCACGCCGGCTCGAGGGCCACAAGCCGTGGGCACTTCTTACCTATTTGCTGCTCGAGCCGCGCGCTCCGACGCGCCGCGAGCTCGCGGACCTGCTCTGGTCGGAGACGGACGACCCGCTCGGTTCCTTGCGCTGGTCGCTCAGCCAGGTCCGGAAGGCGATCAACCCACCCGCGGAGATCGCCGAGCGCGACGGACGGATCAAGATCGACGCCGAGGTGCTCGTTGTCGACGCCGGCGAGCTCGTGCGCGGCGAATGGAACGAGACATCCATCGACGAACTCGTCCGTGGAGAGCTTCTCGAAGGGATGAGCTTCGGCGAGGCGCCGTCTTTCGACACCTGGCTCCAGGTCCAGCGCGCCCGCACGGCGACCGCGGCCGCGGACGCGCTTCGCTGGGCAGCGACGCTGCTCTCTCACCGCGAGCCCGACCGCGCGCTCGCACTGGCGGAACGGGCGCTCCGTAGCGAGCCGTTCGACGATGTGCTGCACGAGCTGATCGTCGAGATCCACACCGCGCGCGGCGATCGCGAACGCGCGCGCACGTACGTCGCCGGTCTGGCACGTCGCTACCGCGACGAGCTCGCGATAGAACCGCCGGCCTCCATCTCGCGCCCGCTCGACCGACCGGCCCGCACCGCGGCCGAGCCGCTGCTGCGCCTCGACGTCCAAGCGCGCGCCCTGCTCGACATCGCGAAGGTGCGCTTCTGGGCCGGTGACTCGGCGAGCGCGAGAGAGATCGCGCTGCGTGCGGCGCGCCAAGCCGGCGAGAGCGGAGACCGTGCACTCGAAGCGCGGGCGCTGATCCTCGGTTCGACCACGTACACCGGCGGCGGGCTGGGCACGGCTCGCGAATGGACGAGCCACCTGCAGCGAGCGCTCCGCCTTGCGAACGAGCTCGGCGACCGCGCGACGGTGGCCCAGATCGAGACCGAGCGTGGCCGGATTTCCGCGATCGAGGGCCGCTATGAAGCCGCCGAGGCCTCGTTCCGGCGGGCTCGGCGCCTTGCCGAGGACATCGGCGACACCAGAGAGGCCGGCTGGGCGAGGGCGATGCTCGCGGTCTGTCACGCCGATCGCTGCGAGTACGCGGCGGCCGAAGAGGACCTCCGCGCCGCGCTGCCGGCTCTCGGGTGGGCGCCGCACGCCATGGGCGTGCTGGCGCGCGTGCTGGTGCGAGCGGGCAACGTCGAGGAGGGCCAGGCGTTCGCTGACGCGGCGGTCGCGAGAGCCGAACGCGAGGGCCTCCTGCCGACGTTGCCGTGGGCACTCGTCCAAGCGGGAGACGCGCGACTAGCCCAAGGCGACCTCGACGGCGCGACCGAGCGGTTCACGCGCGCCCTCACGATCGCGCAGGAGACGAACAACCCGAGCTGGCAGGCCCTTGCGCTCCGCGGCCTCGGGCTCATCGCTCGTTCGAAGAAGGATGACGATCGGACCCTCACCCTCCTGCGGGAGGCGCTCGCTCGCGAAGAGCAGGGGCAGGGCAATCGCTGGATCGTCGCCGCGATCCTGACCGATCTCGTCGAGGTCGAGGGCGGGCGCGACAAAGACCATATCGAACGCGGCCTGCGCATAGCGCTCGCGGGACCAATGCCCGACCTGGCCGAGCGTCTTCGGCGCTTTTCGTCCTCCCACACGCAAAGCCACACGCCACCGCACACGGGGCGCCACACGGTCGTCTCGTAGAACTCGCGGTGCCGGCAGAGACCAAATCAGCGAGGAGGAGAACGAAACGATGCCGCTTTACATGGACGTGCACCGCAAGGCCCCCGCGGGCGCGAAGGCAAAGGACGTCGCCGACGCCCACATGGCCGACGTGAAGACACAAGGGAAGTACGGCGTCCAGTACCTGCGCTACTGGTTCGACGAGAAGAACGGGAAGATCTTCTGCCTCGTCGACGCACCCAACCCCGAAGCCGCGAACCGGGTCCACAAAGAGGCGCACGGCCTCGTCGCCGATGAGATCTACCCGGTCACCGAGGGTATGTAGATGTTCGCTAAAAGCACGAAGACGCTAATCGGCGTCGCAGCCATCGCGATCGTGCTGCTGGCCACGCCGTCCCCCGCCAACGCGGGGGCGGCGGACCTCAGCACCGCGCGTGCGGCCACGGCGGGATTTCACCAGGTCGAGGCGGCGAAAGCGGCTGGATACGGCGAGTTCCGCGACGCGGCGAACATCGCCTGCATCGAGACACCGGGAGTTGGCGTCATGGGGATCCACTACGTGAACGGCGCGCTCGTGAGCGATGGGGTCGTCGACGCCGCGACGCCGGAGGCGCTCGTCTACCAGCCGATTGGTAACGGAAAACTTCGGCTCGTCGCCGTCGAATACATCGTCTTCTACAGCATGTGGGCGGGCAGCTCGAAGCCCTCGCTGTTCGGCCAGGACTTCAAGCTGGTCTGGACTCCGAACCGCTATGGCATCCCTGCGTTCTACGAGCTCCACGCATGGGTCTGGCAAAACAATCCGAGTGGGATGTTCAAAGACTGGAACCCGAGCGGGAGCTGCACGAACTAAACGCGACGAGCTAGCCAGTACCGAACTGACGATCTCCAGCGTCGCCGAGGCCAGGGACGATGTAGCCCTTCTCGTTCAGGCGCTCGTCAAGCGCGGCGACGTGTATTGGAACATCGTGTTGCGCGCTCACGAGAGCGCGCACCCCTTCCGGCGCCGCGATGATGCCGACATATTTGATCCGCTTCGCTCCCCACTTCTTCAGGACGTCGATGGTCGCGGTCGCCGATCCACCCGTCGCGAGCATCGGGTCGAGCACGAGGCAGACCTGGACGGTCGCGGATGACGGAAGCTTGTTGTAGTACTCGATCGGCCTGAGCGTGCGTTCGTCGCGGAAGAGACCGATGTGCCAGACCTGCGCCTCGGGCATGAGCTCGAGCGCGGCCTCCACCATGCCGATCCCCGCGCGCAATACCGGGATGAGTCCCACCTTGTCCTTGAGACGCGCTCCCTTATACGGCGCGAGCGGGGTCTTGACTTCGCGCTCGTCGGTCGGGAGATCCGCGGTGGCTTCATAAAGAAGGAGGGTCGCGATCTCTGCGACGAGCTCGCGGAAGATCTTCGGTGGCGTCGTCTCGTCGCGAAGTCGCGTGAGCTTCTCCCTTACGAGGGGATGGCTCGAGACATGGAGCTGTTCGATGCTCAGCTGGCGAGGCGTGCCCAATGTCCCGGCGCCGGGGAGGTCACCTAGGCATTCACCTTGTCCGGTGTAATGCCCGGGACCGGGAAACGACGCGTGAGATCGAGGACCTCGGCCGCCACGTCCTTCGCGACCGTCTCGTCGCCCTTCGCCTGCAGGATGCGTCCGATGAGCGCGCCGATGCGCTCCATCTCCGCCTCCTTCATGCCCCGCGTCGTGATCGCCGGCGTCCCGATGCGAATACCTGAGGCAATGCCGGGCTTCTGCGGGTCGTACGGGATGGTGTTCTTGTTCACGGTGATGCCGACCGCGTCGAGCGCCTTCTCGGCCTGCTTGCCGGTGAGGTTCACCGGCCGCACGTCGACGAGCATGAGGTGGTTGTCGGTGCCGCCCGACACGATGCGCATGCCCGCCTTCGCCAGGGACGCCGCGAGCGTGCCCGCGTTCACTCGAATCTGCTTCGCGTAGATGCGGAACTCCGGTGTCGCGGCCTCCCTGAGCATCACGGCTTTCCCTGCGATGACGTGCATGAGCGGGCCGCCCTGGATGTTCGGGAAGACCGCGCTGTCGATAGCTTTGGCGAACTCCGCGTCCGACAGGATCATGCCGCCGCGCGGACCGCGCAGCGTCTTGTGCGTGGTCGTCGTGACGATTTGCGCGTACCCGACCGGCGTCGGGTGTTCCCCCGCCGCAACCAGACCGGCGAAGTGCGCCATGTCCACGAGAAGCAGGGCCTCGACCGCGTCGGCGATCTGCCGGAGACGCGGGAAGTCGAAGATGCGCGGGTACGCGGTCGCGCCGGCGACGATGAGCCTCGGACGATTCTCCTTCGCGAGACGCTCGAGCTCGTCGTAGTCGAGCATCTCGTCGTCCTTGCGGACTCCGTACGCGGCGAAGTGGTAGAGCTTGCCGGAGAAATTCACCGGCGATCCGTGCGTCAGGTGACCGCCCTGGTCGAGAGCGAGGCCGAGCACCGTGTCGCCGGGCTTGAGGACCGCCGCGTAGGCGGCCATGTTCGCCTGGGCGCCCGCATGCGACTGCACGTTCGCGTGCGCCGCGCCGAAAAGCGCCTTCGCGCGTTCGATCGCGAGAGACTCCGCGATGTCGACCCACTCGCACCCGCCGTAATAGCGCCGTCCGGGATAGCCCTCCGCGTACTTGTTCGTCAGGACGCTCCCGGTCGCTTCCATGACCGCGGGGCTGGTGTAGTTCTCGGAGGCGATGAGCTCGATCTTTTCGACCTGCCGGCGCCGCTCGCCCTCGATGGCGCTGTAGATCTCGGGATCAATGCGCTCGATGTAACTATTCACGGCACTCTCCCCTTTAGGAGTTTCGTTTCCTCACGTTCCGCGCGCGGCGACGACTCCATCGCACGGATTTGATCGCGGCGACGTTCGTGCCGCCCACCCTGGACCTTCGCCGACAGATAAGCATCGACAATGCTTTTCGCGAGCGACTCGCCGATCACACGCTCGCCGAGCGTCAAGAGGTTCACGTCGACATGCTCGACGCCATCGCGCGCGGACCACTCGTTCTCGACGACCGCGGCACGCACACCTGGGATCTTGTTCGCCGCGACCGCCGGACCGATGCCCGATCCACAAAAGAAGATGCCGCGCTCCACATCACCGCGCGCGACCGCATCGGCGAGCGGCCGGACGATGAGCGTCCGGCGTCGTCTCGGGTCCGAAGGGGACGATCGTGTGCCCGGCCGCTTTCAGATGCTCCGTGATCGCGGCTCTGAGACGCTGACCGGCGTGGTCCGCCGCGATCCCGATCCTCATACGACGCTCGCCAGGACGTTTTCGATCTCGGCCTCGCTGATCGCGCCCTGTCGCAGGATCTTTGATCCGTCGTGCAGTCAACGATCGTCGAGGAGAGACCGCCGGGCGTCGTGCCTCCGTCGAGCACCAACGCGATGCGACCCTCGAGCTGCGCGATCACTTCTTGGGCAGTCCTGGCGTCGGGCTCGCCGGAACGGTTCGCGCTCGTGACCGGAAGACCGCCGCCGCTCGCCGCGATGAGCCGCCGCGCGAGAGGATGATCCGGCACGCGGAACGCCATCGTGCCGCGCCGTGGGGCGACCAGAACGATGGTGAGTGGACCTGGCCAGAAGCGCTGAGCGAGGGCGCGCGCGATCGGAGTAACGATGGCGCTCGCCTCGAGGTTCCCGGTATCCGAGAGCAGCACGGGGATGCGCTTCTCCTTCGGACGGTCTTTCGCGCCGTAGAGCTTGCGCACGTGCTCGTGTCCAGCCGATAGTCCGTACACCGTGTCGGTGGGGAAAGCGACGAGCTCGCCTCGTGCGAGCGCGGCCGCGGCCTCCTCCACCGCCCCCGGCGAATCCGCCGCGAGGAGGCGCGTTTTCACGTCGTGGATGATAGCCGTCCGCATATGGCCAAGATCACGACGCTCTTCATCGACAAAGGCGGCGTGCTCATCGACAACACGGTGCTCAGTCCCCAGTACCGTCGCTTGCTCGGCGAGTTCCTTCCGACAGAGCTCGGAGGCGATCCCGATGCGTGGGCGCACGCGAATGCGGGCGCGGCGAGTCGCGCCTTCGCACGCTATCAACGGGCGTACATGACCGCTCCGTCCACGAGCATTCGCGATTGGTACGCCGAGGATGTCCGTCGCTGGCTGTACGAGATGTGTGACGAGGTCGGTCGTCCGCGACCTCCGGCGGCCCAAGCGGATCGCATCGCGAGCGCGGCGCAGGAATACGTTCGCCGACGCGTCGACATCCGCGCGCCTCGGATCGTCGAACGACTTCGCGATTTCCACAGGCGAGGTCTGAAGCTGCATATGGCGTCGGCGGATCAACACGCGGACCTCGTTGGCTATTTGGACACGCTTGGGACGCTCGAGCTCTTCGATCGCGTGTACGGCAGCGACCTCATCAACGTTTGGAAGTCGGGCCCCGCGTACTACCGCGCCATCCTCGCCGACACTGGAACCGACGCAGCGAACGCGGTCGTCGTCGATGACTCCGAGAGCGCTACCCTGTGGGCGGCCGAGGCCGGGCTGCGCGGCGTCGTTGTCCGGCGGGGGGCCGCCGAACGGTTCGAGGACTCGGTACTGCGCGCGTTCGACGAGGTGAGCGCGCTGCTTTCACGAGCGTGAGGCGAATCGTCCGCTGAAGGCCGTACGGGCTCGGATGGTCTTGTTCGATGACCGTTGCGCGAGAGCCGTAACGATGCTCGAGATTGTCGGCGAATCCGTTGTCCACGCGCGCATCGATCTCAAGCTCGCGTATCCCTCGAGCGAAGAGCTCGCGCTCGACCGCGGCGATGAGCGGCCAGACGAGACCCTGCCCGCGATACGCCGGATCGATCAGCACGTTGAGGAGGCTCACGCGGCCTTCCGTCCACGCCGGTCCCGCGACGGCGAATCCGATCAGCGACGGGCCGTCCCACGTGGTCATCACCACGGCGTCCCGGTTGGTGGCCTGCCATCGCATCTCGCGCGGGGAGAACGCCCGTTTCCCCCACTCCTGGCGCTCAAGCTCCAACATCCGCGGGCCGAGCTCGCGCCACATCGCGGCGTCGAACGTGATGGCTTTGACCGACGGCGCCATCAGCGCCTGGTGACACCGACGACGCGCGCGTCGCCGGCGAGATCGTTGATCACGCGCGTTTCTCCGCCAAGCGAGTACTGCAGAAGATGCGCGACCTGCTCCGCGAACGGCGGATCGATTTCGAAAAGCGCCGCACCGTGCGGCGCGAGCACCCGTTGGAGGTCCGCCGCCGCGCGCCAGATGAGCTCGAGGCCGTCCTTGCCTGCGGTCACGGCAAGTCGCGGCTCGAACGCGAGCGAGGTTCGCTCCCCCACGAGGTGCTCGAGCGTGTCATCGCGCAGATAGGGCAGGTTGGCGACCACGAGGTCTACCGGTTCCGCGATCGGAGCGAGGAGGTCGCCCTCGCGCAGCTCGATCCGGTCGGCGACGCCATTGCGCAGCGTGTTCTCCCGCGCGACCACGAGAGCATCGACGCTGATGTCGGTCGCGATCACGTGAACGGTCGGTTCGTGCGCGGCGATGGCGACGGCGACGGCCCCCGATCCGGTCCCGACGTCGGCGACGGTGATCACGCGCCCAGCGATGAGCTCGCGGGCCGCGTCCACGAGCGTCTCCGTCTCGGGGCGTGGGATTAGCACGCGGTGGTCGACGGTGAAGCGAAGCCCGTAGAACTCTTTGAAGCCGCGGAGATACGCGACGGGCTCGCCACGCGCCCGCCGCTCGATCAGCTCACCGTAGCGACGCTGCGCACCGTGCGACATCTCCGTGTCGGGATGCGCATACAGCATCTCTTTCGTGACGCCGAGGACGTGCGCGAGGAGCACGTCGGCATCGAGCGCCGCAGTCGCGATCCCGGCCGCGCGAAGAGCCGCGACCGCCGCATCCCGCTCTTCGCCCCAAGTCCGCATCTTCCGGCGGAAGTATCGTCGGGCCGTGCAGCGGGAGCCGACGGTCGCGGATGTGGTCGCCGCGCGCCGCGTGGTGGACCGCTACCTCCCGCGCGCCCCGCTCGAGCGATCGCCACTTCTGTCAGCCGACCTCGGCGCCGA
>VBGU01000005.1:16192-18289 GCA_005881085.1 Chloroflexota bacterium
GGGCATACGGCGCGGAGGTCCTGCTGGAAGGAGAGGTGTACGACGACACGCTCGTGTTGGTGCACCGCATCGAGCGCGAGCAGGGCAAGACGCTCGTCCATCCGTATGCCGATCCGCTCATCGTCGCGGGCCAGGGCACGATCGGTCTCGAGATCCTGGACGATCTGGCCGACGTCGAGCTCCTCGTCGTGGCGGTCGGCGGTGGGGGGTTGATCACCGGGATAGCACTCGCGCTCCGTTCGGCGCTACCGGAGGTCCGGATCGTCGGCGTCGAGCCCGAGGGCGCGGACGCGGTCGGCCAGTCAGTGCGAGCTGGTCATCCGATCGTTCTCGACCATCCGCACAGCGTCGCGGACAAGCTCGTCGCGAAGAGCACCGAAACGCTCAACGTCGCGCTCGCGACCCGGTACGTTGACGAATTCGTGACCGTGAGCGACCGCGATTTGGAGCGGGCGTCGTATGAATACCTCGAATCTCTGTCGCTTCTGGTCGAGCCGTCTGGCGCGGCGCCGCTCGCCGCGCTACGCGCCGGAAAGGTCGACGCGCGCGGGCGACGTACGGTGCTTGTGGTCAGCGGCGGCAACGCGACGCCGGCGCTTATCGCCCGGATCGCGGCACAGCGCGATCAGGAGGCGGTGCGGGCATGACGGTGCGACATGAACAGATCACAGTGGAAAGCACGAAGCGGGAGGAGACGATTGATATCACACCGCGCGTGAAGGCGGCGGTGACGCGCGCGAAAATACGTGACGGTCTCGTCGCGGTCGGCGTGGCGCACACGACCGCGGCGGTCTTCGTGAACGAGAACGCGGACCCCGACGTGCAGAGAGACGTCCTCACGGCATTGGAGCGAGCGGTCCCTCGCGATGCGAAGTACACGCACGCCGAAGGTAACGGACCCGCGCACATCAAGGCCGTGCTCGTTGGCAACTCAGTAACTCTTCCGGTGCGCGACGGCGCAGTCGCGCTCGGCACATGGCAAGGAATCTATTTCGCGGAACTCGATGGACCGCGCGAACGGACCGCGACCATAACTGTCATCGGCGACTGAACGTCGTACCATCGCTCACCTTCAGGGGAGCGGAGGTCGGTCATCACTACAGCAGTCACGAGTAGGCCGTCGGTCAGCGCGCGCGAAGCGGCTCAAGCGCTCCGCACCGCGCTTTCGCGAGGTGGCGATTGGGCCGAGCTCTTCTGGGAGCGTCACGAGACGCTTCAGCTGATCCTCGACGACGGCCGCATCGAGGACGCGATCTCGGGAGTCGATCAGGGCGCAGGCATCCGCGTCACGAGTGGCGAGCGCACGACCTACGCGAACGGCAACGTCGCCGACGTCGACGACCTCATGGCCCTCGCCGGGCGCGCGGCGCGAAGCGTCGCCGAGGGCGGCGAGCTCCACGAAGCTGACGAGCCCGAGCCGGACGAGCTTCCGCGGCATTCCACCGTGGCGATCGACCCCCGGTCGGTCGCGGTCGAGCGAAAGGTTGGACTCCTCCGCCGCGCGAACGAGGTCGCTCGAGGCCTCGACCCGCGGATCCACCAGGTGACCGCGAGCTACGGCGAGAGCGTGCAGGAGGTGCTCGTCGCCAATAGCGACGGCCTTTTCCGGACGGACACGCGAGTCCGCCTCAACCTGGCCGTGCAGGCTGTCGCGAAGCAGGGAGACGTCCTCGAGTCCGGATTCGAGGCGATCCGCGGCACCGCCGGCTTCGAGATGCTCACGGACGAAGCGGTCGACCAAGCGGCGCGGGATGCGGCCCGGCGCGCGGTCCTCAACGTCGGCGCCGAGCCCGCGCCGGCCGGCACGTACACGGTCGTGCTCTCGAGCGAGGCCGGGGGGACCCTCATCCATGAGTCAGTGGGCCATGGCCTCGAGGCTGACCTGAACTTGAAGGGCCTCTCCGTCTACTCCGGGCGGATCGGCCAGAAGGTCGCGAGCGAGCTGATCACGGTGATCGACGACGGCACCGATCCGGACAAGCGCGGCACCGCGGCGATGGACGACGAGGGCACGCCGACAAACCGGACCGTCCTCATCGAAAAGGGTGTGTTGCGTACGTATCTCTCCGATCGAAAGCACGCCGAGAAGCTCGGCAT
>VBGU01000363.1 GCA_005881085.1 Chloroflexota bacterium
TCGTCGCGGCGGTCTGGGCCGTCGGACGCGCCGCCGCCGAAGCGGACGCGATCGCCGTTTCCATCGTCCAGCGCGGCGCTCACGCGCTCGCGCGCGCCGCGTCGACGGTCGCGACGGGACTGCGCATGACCGAGGGTCCGGTCTATCTCGCCGGCGGCGCGTTCGAATCCGTCCCCTCGCTCGAGCGTGCGGTGCGCGGCGAGCTTCTCAGGATGCTGCCGGGCGCCGCGGTCGAGCCGGTCCGCGAGGAGCCCGCGATGGGCGCCGCGAGGCTCGCCATGCGTCTCGCCTGGGGCGCGTAATGGAACGGCAGACCGAGTCGCGCAACCCGCGCGCGCGAAGCCTGAGCAAGATGTCGACGCGTCAGATCCTGGAGCTCATCAACGACGAGGACGCGACCATCGCGGGGGCGGTCCGCGCCTCAATCCCCCAGATAGAGC
The DNA here is from genome assembly GCA_005881085.1 of Chloroflexota bacterium. Taxonomy (GTDB): domain Bacteria; phylum Chloroflexota; class Limnocylindria; order P2-11E; family P2-11E; genus 3-1-20CM-2-70-9. Next base: position 441 of record VBGU01000363.1, read on the forward strand.
GGGCCGTCGATCTCATCGTCCCGGCGCTCGCGAGCGGTCATCGTCTGTTCTACGTTGGCGCTGGGACGAGCGGCCGCCTCGGCGTTCTCGACGCGAGCGAGATGCCGCCGACGTTCGGCGTGGAACCGGAGCTCGTCACCGGGATCATCGCGGGCGGGGACCATGCGCTTCGCATGTCGATCGAGGGCGCCGAGGATCAGGCTTGGGCTGGCACGCGTGATCTCGGCGATGTGTGCAGATCGGGCGACGTCGTCGTCGGTATCTCCGCGAGCGGGCGAGCACCGTATGTCCTTGCCGCGATCGAGCACGCCAAACCTGACTTCGACGCGGTTGGAACGATCGCGATCACGTGCAATCCGGACTCCCCGCTCGCGCGCGCGGTGGATGTCGCGATCGTGATCGAGGTCGGTCCGGAAGTCATCGCCGGGTCGAGCCGTATGAAGGCCGGCACCGCAACGAAGCTCGTGCTCAACATGCTGTCGACCACGTCGATGGTGAAGCTCGGGCGTACGCGCGACGACTTGATGGTCGATCTGCGCCCGACGAACGAGAAGCTGCGCCAGCGCGCGATCCGGCTCGTCGAACAGGAAGCCCACGTGCCGGCGGAGGAGGCGAGGCGCCGGCTCGAGACGTGGGGCTGGCACGTGCGCGCCGCGATCGAGGACCGTTGGCCCGTCTCCTGATCGTCAACGCGGACGACTTCGGTCGGTCCGAGGGCACCGACAACGGCATCATGCGCGCGCATCGCGAGGGCATCGTGACCAGCACTACGTTCATGACGAACGCGCCGAGCGCGCAACATGCGGCATCCCTCGCGCGCGCCTCGCCGAGCCTCGATGTCGGCGTTCACCTCGTGCTCACGTATGGGCGACCGCTGTCGAATCCCGCACGGATCCGTTCGCTTGTTCGCGAGGATGGATCGTTCTGGCGTCCGTCCGAGCTCCTCGCGCGCCCGATCGATCGCACGGAAGCCCTCGCCGAATACCGCGCGCAATACGGACGCGCTCGCGAGCTCATCGGACGGGAGCCCACCCACGTCGACACGCATCACTGGGTCCATGACCACCCCGCGCTTTCATGGGCGGTGTGCGAGCTGGCGCAGGAGACCGGTGCGGCCGCCCGCACGCATACGCCCACACAGCGCGACGAGTACCGTGCGAAGGGCGTGCGCACGCCGGACCACTTCAGCCGCGAGTTCCAGCATCCGGGCCATATCGGCCTTGACGATCTGCTCGCGCTCATCGCGCGGCTCGAGGAGGGCGTGACCGAGGTCATGTGCCATCCGGGCGAGCCGGATCCCGATCTCGTCGCGACGTCCGCGTACGCGCGCGAGCGTCCGCTCGAGCTCGCGGTGCTGATCGACCCTCGCATCCGCGGCGCTCTCGAACGTGACCACATCACGCCCACCACGTTCGCCGACCTGTGAACTCTTTCGAGCGCGTCACCGCCGCGTTCGGCGGCCACGCGGTCGATCGCGTCCCGTTCGCGGTGTGGCGTCATTTCTATCCGGACGAGAACGAAGGCGCGGCGAAGCTCGCCGAGACGACGATCGCGTTCACGAAGCGCCATCAACTCGATCTGATCAAGTACAACCCGCGCGCTCACTACCACGCTGAGCCGTGGGGAACTCGCTACCGGTACGGGAAGGACGGCCACCCCGTTCTCGATCGGTACGCGGTGCGCAAGCCCGAGGACTGGGCACGCATCGACCGCAAGACGCTGCGCGAGCCCGCGTTCCAGGAGCTTCTCTACGGGATGCGCCTGGTGCGCGAGGTCCTTCCCGACACCCCGCTCGTCGCCACGATCTTCACGCCGCTCGGTGTCCTCGAGCGCCTCGCCGGAAAGGAGCGGGTCCTCGCCGACCTGCGCGCGCGGACTGATGACGTCGTCGCGGCCCTCGACGCGGTGACCGAGACGTTCGCCGAGCTCGCCGCCGCGTGCTGCGAATACGCGGACGGAATCTTCCTCGCGACGACGACGTGGGCGGGCCGCGATACGCTCGACGACGGCGAGTACCGGCGTTTCGGAACCGCGTACGACCTGCGCGTGCTCGCCGGCGCGCGCGGCGCGGCGCTCAACGTCCTGCATGTCTGCGGACCCCGTGCGCGCGTGGTCGAGCTCGCGCGCTATCCGGTAGCGGCGGTCTCGTGGAATCCGCGGCTCGCGGGAAATCCCGACCTCGCGGCATTCCTCGCCGCGGTGCCCTCGCGCGGCGCGATCGGCGGATTCTCGGACGAGGCGTTCGTAACCAGCAGTCCGGCACTTGCGAAACGAGAGGCGCGCGAGGGACTCGCGCAGACCGGGGCGCGGCGCTGGCTGGCCGCCGGCGGCTGCACGATCCCGGTCGATTCGCGACCCGA
>VBGU01000376.1 GCA_005881085.1 Chloroflexota bacterium
GGCCTCGCTCGACATGGCGCGTGGCGGCGACAAGAGCGCCTGGAAAGACAGCTATGTCGCGATCAAGGACGTCGTCGCGACGGATCCCAAGACCGTCACGATCACGTTGAAGCAGCCGTACGCGCCGCTTCTTTCTGTGCTGGCGATGTTCTCGGGCGGCATTCTGCCTGCGGACATGGCGAAGGCAACCGACACGAAGGACTACGACAACACGCTGGCGTGGAAGACGAAGGGCACGGGCGCCTACTGCAGCGAAGGCTGGAAGAAGGGTGACCCGATCATCCTGAAGCGGAACCCGAACTACTGGAAGGGCACGCCCGCGCTTGACGAGGTTCGCATCGAGTACATCCCTGACGACAACACCCGCGTGTTGAAGCTGCAGGGTGGCGAGACCGACGCGGTTGACTTCGTGCCGTTCAGTCAGATCGCCGCGCTGAACACGCAGCAGGGCGTGAAGGCGCAGACGTTCGCGATCCAGCAAACGGAGTTCATCATCCTGAACACCTCGAAGCCGCCGCTGAACGACGTCAAGGTTCGGCAGGCATTGAACTATGCGACCGACAAGGACGCGATCATCAAGAACGTCCACTTCGGCCAGGCGACATTTATGAACTCGCCGATACCGCAGGGAACCTACTACGACAAGAGCCTCCCGGGATATCCGTTCGACATGGAGAAGGCGAAGGCGCTCATGGCGCAGTCGTCTGGAGCAGCCGGATTCAAGATAGACATGCAGGTCCGTTCCGGAAACACGAACTTCGCCAACATTGCGGTCATCGTGAAGGAGGCCTGGGCGAAGCTCGGCGTGACGGTGGACATCCAGACGCTGGATACGGCCGTCGTGCGCACGAACTACCGCGCGGGCGATTACATGACGACGCCAGCCGCGTGGACGAACGACATGAACGATCCGACGGAGATCGTCAACTACGCGATGCGCGGGGGGGCGAGCCCGTTCGCGTATTGGACGCGCTACAACAACCCCGATCTGAACAGCAAGATCGACAAGGCCGACCTCGAGCAGGACGCCACGAAGCGACAAGCGGACTACTCGGAGATCCAGAAGATCTACCTGGACGCGGCGCCTCTCGTCTTCATCGCATATCTCGGTGCGAGTGCCGGATGGCGCACCAACGTGGATGGATTCTTCATCGACGGGTTGTCCTACTACCGATTCGAAGATGTGAAGTTCAACAAGTAGCCGATTTCGGATGGCTGATGGCCCACGCCGGGTCATCAGCCATCCGGCTGCTTCTCTGATGACCGACTGAGATGGGTCGCGCCGCCTACATCCGCCGACGTCTCATCCTGATGGCCTTCGTTCTTTTCGGCGTCACCGTCGTCATCTTCGGCATGGTGCGGATCCTCCCGGGCGACCCCGCGTTCCTGATCCTCGGCGACCGCGCGACCGACCAGAAAGCCGCGGAGCTTCGCGAGCAGCTCGGCCTGAACCGACCCTTTCTCGAGCAGTACTGGATGTTCGTATCGGGGTTCGCTCACGGCGACATGGGCAAGTCGCTGCTGTATCGCCAGCCGGTCGGTGATCTCGTGTTGGCCCGGGTACCCATAACGTTGGCACTCGCCGGCTATGCCATGGGCCTCGCGGCCGTCATCACCCTCACTTTCGGAATCGTCGCGGCCGTCAACAAGGGCCGCTGGCCCGACCAGCTCATCCGCATCGGGTTCCTCTTCGCACTGACGACACCCAACTTCTGGTTCGGCATCCTGCTCATTCTTTTGTTCGGGCTCACGCTGCACTGGTTCCCGGTGGCCGGCTTCGGGGAAACCCTGCCGCAGCACGTCTGGTATCTGTTCCTGCCAGCGCTCACGCTGGCGCTCCAGCTGTCGGCCGTCCTCATCCGTAATCTTCGTGGTCAGATCATCCAGACCTTGCGCTCGGACTACGTGCGCACCGCGCACGCGAAGGGGCTCTCCGAGTCTCTGGTGCTCCTGCGCCACGTACTACGGAACGCCCTGCTTTCGACGGTCACCATCTTCGGCCTCCAGTTCGGGTTCCTCGTGGGAGGCGCCATCGTCATCGAAACCGTGTTCGCTCTGCCCGGGACGGGCCAGCTCCTGATTCAGTCCATTACGGCCCGTGACTATCCGGTGGTGCAGGCCATGTCAGCGCGGTTCTCGTGATCGTCGTCAACCTCGTCGTCGACCTCTCCTACTCCGTCCTCGATCCGCGAGTCACGTATGAGTGAGAAGGCCCTCGACGTCGGGCCCGTACAGCTGGCGCGGGTCATGCCCGTCGTGCGGTCGCGGAGGATCCGGCTCAACCCGACGCTGCTGACCGGCCTGAGCCTCCTCTGTCTCG
>VBGU01000112.1 GCA_005881085.1 Chloroflexota bacterium
CGCCACAGCCGGTGTCCTCCATGCCGGAGCAGCTCGTATCGCAACAGCTGGAGCTCTCGGCCATCTGTAACGCCTTGGCGGCGTAGCGCTCGCGAACGGCTTCTTGGATGTCGCCCACACCGCACCTCCGACGCATAGACGAGCGTCGATGCGACGCTAGCGAATCCATTGACGTTCGTCAATGGGTCTGCGAGACTCATCCCGTGGAAAAGCTCATGGTGCTGCCGGAGCGCGAGCGCGGCGTATGCTGCCCGCCCACGCTGAAGGCGCGCCCCCAGAAGATCGAACAGACGAGCGAAATCCTCAAAGCACTCGCCGACCCGACCCGCCTTCAGATCGCGCTCTGCCTGCGCGACGCGAAGGAGCCAGTGTGCATCTGCGATTTCACGGCCACCTTCGATATCTCGCAGCCGACCGTTTCGCATCACATGGCCAAGCTGCGCGAGGCCGGCCTCGTCAACGTCACGAAGCAGGGGATCTGGTCGTTCTACCGGCTCTCTCCGGACCTTTCAGCCGCGGCCCGCCGCATCCTCGACGCTATCGGCTAGCGGCCAACTCGCGCGCTGCTTCGTACGCGCGCTCGGTCCGCTCGGCGACGAGATCCCACGTCCATTTTTCCTGAAGACGGAACCGACCCGACTCGCCCATGCGGCGCGCGCGGGTCGTGTCGCCGAGAAGGGTGAGGATCGCGCGCGCGATCGCGTGCGGCTCCTGCGCGACGACGAGGCCATCGATCCCGTCGCGCACCACTTCGCGGAGCGCCGGGATGTCGCCGGCGATGACGGGCCGCCACGCGTACCAGGCCTCGAGGTATGTATGGCCGAACGTCTCGTGCACCGATGGCATGGCGAAGATCGTCGCGCGGGCGTAGGCCTCGGCCTTCTCGGCTTCGCTCACGATCCCGCGGTCGACCCAGCGATCGTCTTTGAAGCGTCGCTCGAACCGCGATGTCCAGGCGTCCTGGCCGATAGCGATGAACCGCGCCTCCGGGCGGGACCGCCAGACGATCTTCGCGGCGTCGCGGAGCGCGTGGTATCCCTTGTACCGCTCCTTGCGCCCGACGAATAGCACGGTCGCGGGGTCCATCGGGACCTCGGGGAGCCAGTCGATGATCGGACCGACTCCCGTAACGTGCGCATGGCGCACGCGACGCGACGCGTACCACTCCGATTCCCACTTCGTGAGAGCGATGACCGCGTCATCGCGGCGGTAGCGCGCGATGTCGGAGGCGGACGTGCCCGAGAAGCGCTGACCCGGATGCACGAGCGGCGTTTCGACGAAGGCGGCCCCGGCTGCGCGCGCCGCGCGTTCGAGCGGCCCTGACCACTCGCGCGCGATCGAGTGAACGACGTGCGCTCCTGCGACGGCGTGTTCGAGGTCCGCGCCGGCCACGAGCGACGTCGGCAGGATCCCATCGAGCGCGGCGCCGAGACGTCCACCGCGTACGGGGAGGAAGAGAAAGCGAACGCCCTCGTGCCGCAGCTCGACCGGTCCCGGGGGAGCCGCGTAAACGTCGAGCGGTATCCCGGGCCGCCGCCACGCGGGTCGAAGACCGACGAGCGTCACGTCGTTGTGGCGTTTGGCCAGGGCGCGGGCCAGGGCGCGTGCCTGCGCTTCGGAGCCTCCGACCGTCGAGAGGAGCTTCTTCGCGATAACGACGCGCATGGCGTCGCGAAATCTAGGCGAGCGCTTCGCCGACGTCAGCGTGGGCGTGGGCGAGCGCTCGGGCGTACGCCTCCTCGACGCGATCGATCACGAGGTCCCAATCCCACTTTTGTCGCAGCTTGGCCGATCCCGCACGCCCCATCGCCGAGCGAAGCGCGGGGTCGTCGAGCAGGCGCTGGATCGCGCTCGCCAGTTCGTCAGTGCGCTGACGGACGCAGAAGCCGTCGACGCCGTGGGCGATCACCTCACGGAGCGGCGGGATGTCACCGCCGACGACCGGACGCTCGTGCAGCCATGCTTCGAGATAGCCGATGCCGAAGGTCTCGTGCAGGGACGGCATGGCGAAGACATCGCATGCGTCGAGTGCGGCGGATTTCTCGGCGCCGCTCGCGCGCTCGATGTCGACGATGCGCTCGTCGGCGTATCGCGCGAACTCGTCGAAGAAGCTCGAGTAAAACCCGGGGATACCGATGAACACGAAGCGCGTATCCGGATGCCGTCGCCACACGAGCTCCGCCGCGTCGAGCAGGTGGATATACCCCTTGTAGCGTTCCTTGCGCCCGATGTAGAGCACGAGTGGGGCGTCAGCCGGAATGCCGTGCGAGGCTCTGAACGCAAGCCCGTCGCGCGAACGCATCGCGTTCGGTCCCATTCCCGTCGTGACGATCCGCGCCGCGTCGACCCCCTCGCTCGCGAACCAGCCTTTTTCCCAGTCGGTCATCGTCGTGATCGCGTCGGCTCGGCGGTAGCGCGCGAAGTCGCTCGGCGTGTCGCCGCCGTGAAACTGCCCTCGATGCGCGAGCGGGGTCAGGACGATCGGGGTTCCGAGCGCTTCCGACACCTCGAGAGAGCTGTCGAGGTACTCGCGGCCGATGTTGTGGATGATCTCGCGATCCTCCGCGTACCACTCGAGCACGTCCGTCCGCATGAGGTCGACGAGCGTGGACGCGTCGGCCACGCTCCCGAGGAAGCCACCCCGCGGCTTGACCTGTACGACTTCGACGCCCTCGTTCGTGAAGACCCGCCGATCGTCGAACGCCTGCGCGCAGACTACCCGTACGTCGTGACCCCGAGCCGCGAGCCGCGTCGCGAACTGGTACGCGAGGCTTTCGGACCCGCCGACGCGCGCGTAGGCACGCTTTGTGAAAAGGAGCTTCATTGCCGAGCGGTGAGGGGCAAGTCGCGTGCTAGGACGCGACGGCGCTTTCGTCCAGACCGATGAACTTCGACCACGTGCGCTCGCCTGCGCGCACGTACGACGAATACAGGTACTGCGGCGTCGCCGGTGGCCGCACCGGCAGACGCAGGAGCGTCATACGTGCCTCGGCGAGCGTGCGTCCGCCCTTTCGGTGATTGCACGACTTGCAGGCAGCCACGACGTTCTCCCAGACGTGCTGTCCGCCGCGATGACGAGGCATCACATGGTCGAGCGTGAGGTCATGACCGCGCCGACCGCAGTACTGGCAGGTGTGATCGTCGCGGACGAGGACTTCCTTGCGCGTCATCTTTACGACCGGCCGCGGACGCTTCACGTGGTAGGCGAGACGGATCACCGATGGCGATGGAAAGGAGAGACGCTCGCTCGTCACCAGGTGACCGTTCTGCTCGATCACGCTCGCCTTCTCCTTGGCAAGCAGGACGACCGCTCGGCGGACGTTGCACACGTTGAGCGGCTGAAAGTCGAGGTTTAAGACCAGCACATTCGCGTCGACTACGCCCATGTTCAGATTCTAGGGTCAGCGCGGTACGATTGACGTTCCGATGGCCTCTCAGTCCACACCCGACAGGAACGGCTCCAAGGGCACCTGGACCCTGAAAACAGGGCTCGCCCAGATGCTCAAGGGCGGCGTGATCATGGACGTCGTAACCGCCGAGCATGCCAAGATCGCCGAGGAAGCCGGGGCGGTCGCGGTCATGGCGCTCGAGCGGGTTCCGGCTGACATCCGCGCAGCCGGTGGTGTCGCCCGCATGAGCGACCCCGAGATGATCCACGCGATCATGGACGCGGTCACGATCCCGGTCATGGCGAAGGCGCGCATCGGCCACTTCGTCGAGGCGCAGGTCCTGGAAGCCATCGGCGTCGATTACGTCGACGAGAGCGAAGTTCTGACTCCAGCCGACTTGAAATTCCACATCGACAAGCACGCTTTCAAAGTTCCGTTCGTGTGCGGCGCGCGCGAGCTCGGTGAGGCGCTGCGCCGGATCAACGAAGGCGCGGCAATGATCCGAAGCAAAGGCGAGGCGGGCACTGGGAACATCGTCGAGGCGGTCACGCACATCCGCGCGATCACCGAAGGGATCAGCCAGCTCACCGAGCTCGGCCCCGACGCGCTCGAGAAGAGGGCCGATGAGTATCGAGTGCCGGTGGAGCTTGTCCGGCAGGTGGCAAAGGACGGGAAGTTGCCGGTCGTCCTCTTCTGCGCCGGCGGCATCGCGACTCCGGCCGATGCCGCTCTGATGATGCAGCTCGGCGCCGAGGGAAACTTTGTTGGCTCGGGCATTTTCAAGTCAGCGGATCCGGCGCGCCGTGCGAAAGCGATCGTCGAAGCGACCACGCACTTCCGCGATGCCAAGCTCGTCGCCGAGGTTTCGCGCGGACTCGGCGAGGCGATGCGCGGCCTTTCTCTCGACTCGATCCCAGCCCCCGAACGACTTGCAGTCCGCGGTTGGTAAGGCCTTCGGCCTTCCGGACGTCGCTCGTCTGCGTGCGTGAGCAAGCTCCCGCACTCCTCCTCGCTAGTCCGTAATCGCTCCGCAGGGAGTGTGACCGCGCGCGCCGGGGTCCTCGGTCTCCAGGGTGATTTCGCCGAGCATCTCGTCACGCTCGATCGGCTCGGCGTGGAAGGCGTCGACGTCCGCCGGCCCGAGCAACTCGACGAGATCGACGCGTTGATCATCCCCGGCGGCGAGAGCACGACGATCGGCAAGCTCGCCAGCCAGTACGGGATCATCGACAAGCTCAAGGACCGCGTCGCCGAGGGCATGCCGGTGTGGGGCACGTGTGCAGGCGCGATCTTCATCGCGAAGGATGTTCCCGGCCATCCGCACCCGCTCGCGTCGCTCATGGATATGACCGTGGAGCGCAACGCGTTCGGTCGTCAGATCGACTCCTTCGAAGCGGACCTCGACGTGAAGCCGCTCGGCGAGAAGCCGTTCCATGCGGTGTTCATCCGCGCGCCGCGAATCAGTCGTGTCGGCCCAGGCGTCGAGGTCCTCGCGCGCCTCGGTGACGGCACCGTCGTCGCGGCGAGGCAGGGCCGGCTCCTGGCGACGAGCTTTCACCCGGAGCTCACGCACGACGAACGCTTTCACCGGTACTTTCTCTCGCTCGGAAAGAGCTAAATGCCCGCGAGAGCGGCGACACCGCTCGATCTGCGCCGCGTCTCCGCCCTTCTCGCAAGCTCGCTGCGGGAGCCGAGCGGGATCATGGCGTCGGCGCTCCCGGTCCCTCTTGCGGCGGGCGCAGTCTCGAGCTGGACCCGGCTACTGCCGGGCCTCGTCGGGCTGAACGGGCGCCTTCGTGTCTTTCTCGAGGAGTACCGCGGACAGCTGCGATCGAGCGCGCTCGTGTACGACGGGAGTCGTCCGGAATGGGTCGTTCTGATTCTCGCCGCGTTGCAGCAGCCGGGCGGGGCCGACAGCGCGTTCCGCCTTTTGTCGGGGATCAGCGGCGCCGCCGCACGTGCCGGGATGCACCGTATCTTCGCCGCCGTTCCGGACGAAGCGCTCGCGCGCGAAACGTTCTTTCAGGCGGGCTTCTACTCGTACACGCGCGAGACCTGGTTCGTCGCCGCGCGAACCGCGGTCATGGCTCCGGTGCCGCGGCTCGCGGCGCGCGAGGCGACCGGCCGTGACGCGCACGACCTTTACCGTTTCTACGCGATGACGACGCCCCACGCGGTGCAGCGCGCGGAGCAGCTCTCGTTCTCCGACTTCGACCTGAGCCGCAGAGGGGGCGCGTACGACCCGCCCCACCTTGTCGGCGGCAATCCCCTCGCGATGCGGCGCGAGTCCGCGCTCCTCGAGGGCGAGGAGTCGCGACCGCGCGCCTTTGCTCTCTCGTTCAGCGGTCTGGAACGCCACCCGCACGTGTGCAAGGTGCGGACGGCGGATGGCGACGTCGACCTCGCGCGCGATCTGCTCAGGGCGACGGCGCGCGGCCTTCCCGCCGGAAAACCGGTCACATCGCCGGTGCGGTCGTACGAGGAACACGTCGCACGCGCGTTGCTCGCAGAGGGCTTCCGCGAGATCGCCACGTCGATGCTGTTCACGAAAGAGCTGGCAGAACGAGTGGAGGAGCGCGCCTTCGCTCCGGCAGTCGTGCGATGAGCGAGCCGAAAGTGCTTCCCACGCGCGACGGCTACGACCGCTGGGCGGCGACGTACGACACCATGGGGAACTGGCTGCTCGAGCTCGAGGAGCCTGAGGTCGACCGTGTGCTCGGCGATGTCCAGGGCCTCGACGTGCTCGATGTCGGCGCGGGCACCGGGCGCCACGCGATCCGCATCGCCGAGCGCGGTGGGCGCGTTACGGCGATCGACTTCTCCGAAGAAATGCTCGCGAAGGCGCGCCAGAAGCCGGATGCGGACCGCGTACGGTGGCTGGTGCACGATGCCGCGCGCCCGCTGCCATTCGCGGCTAGCTCGTTCGATCGCGTGCTCTCCGCTCTCGTACTGGAGCACATCCCCGTTGGTCAGCTTGCTTCGTTCTTTGGCGAGCTCGCACGCGTCGCCCGTGGTGACGGCGTGATCGTCGTCACCGCGATGCATCCGGCGATGTTCGTCAAAGGCGTAAGCGCGAACTTCCGCGACGAAAGCGGCGAGGTGCGACCACGCTCTTATGTCGCAACTCTCTCCGATTACGTGATGGGGGCGATTCATGCGGGACTCATCATCGTCGCCCTCGCGGAGCGCTCCGTCGACGAGGCGCTCGCGACGCGGAACGAGCGCTCTCGCAAGTGGCTGGGCTGGCCCGCGCTCTTCGTGATGACTTTGCGGCGCGCGTAGCATCGAGATCGGTGGCGGACGAACTGGCGCGCTACGCTCCCTTCGTCCTCGGGACGCTTAGCGCGTCGATCGGTGTCGCGAGGTACCACAATTTCGCCCGCCTGCCGAAGGAACACGTCCGTTCGATGCTTTTCATGTTCGACGCCGCCCTCGTTTTGTATGTGGCGCTGGATCTTGCGTCGGGTCGAGCCCTCACCTCGATGACAGATCTACCGAGGGCCGCAACCATCCTTGTCATCGCGATCGCCGTGCTGCTTTTCGCAAACGTCGTCTATCTGTTCGTGCGCCGCCGCGCCCCTCGTTAGACACAATCGGAGCGGCGCCCGCGGGTATGCTCTGTCGAGTTACGAGTCTCAGGCGTGGCCGCCCGCTTCGACGGTCGATGACATGACCAGAGAGTTGCTCGCGACCGACGAGCTCGACGCCATTCTCCACGCCCTCCCCCCAGAGCTCGTCCAGCGCGTTCGCGGTCTTGATGGGCTGGACGGTCTTCTGGAGATCGTGATGGACCTCGGTCGCTTGCCCGAGGCGCGCTTTTCCGGCCGGGAGGAGATCCTCTCCCAGCGCGAAGTCACCGCCGAGGACCTCGCCTTTGTAATCTCCCGCATCGGGCAGTTCGGCGGGGACAACCGCGCGGGCATCGAGCGAACGCTCCATCGCATCAGCGCCCTCCGCAATCGCGCAGGCAAGGTCGTCGGGCTCACGCTGCGCGTCGGGCGCGCGGTCTACGGGACGATGGAGATCATCCGCGATGTCGTCGAGGCCGGGCGCAGCATCCTGCTCCTCGGTCGGCCCGGCGTCGGCAAGACGACCCTTCTTCGAGAGGTCGCGCGCGTGCTCGCGGACGAGATGGGGAAGCGCGTCGTCATCGTGGACACCTCGAACGAGATCGCAGGCGACGGCGACATTCCACACCCGGGCATCGGCCGCGCGCGGCGCATGCAGGTCGCCGCGCCGTCGCTGCAGCACGCTGTGATGATCGAGGCCGTCGAGAATCACATGCCTGAGGTCGTCGTCATCGATGAGATCGGAACCGAGCAGGAAGCCGGCGCCGCGCGGACGATCGCCGAGCGCGGCGTGCAGCTCATTGCGACCGCGCACGGGAACACTCTCGAGAACCTCATGCTGAACCCGACGCTTTCCGATCTCGTTGGCGGAGTTCAGACGGTGACGCTCGGAGACGAAGAGGCGCGCCGCCGCGGGACCCAGAAGAGCGTTCTCGAACGCAAGGCGCCCCCGACGTTCCAGACGCTCGTCGAGATCCAGGCGTACCAACGAGTCGCTCTCTACCAGGACGTCGCGCAGACGGTCGACGCGATCCTGCTGGGATCGCCGGTCGCCCCCGAGATCCGCTCGAGAGACGCGTCGGGCGAGCTCTCGGTGATGACGTCGGCACCGTCGCGAATGCCCGCCGAGGCGCTCGAGCGGCGAAGCACGCCGCGGATCGCCTCGAACGGAGGGCGCGAGACAGTCAAGGTTTACCCGTTCGGGCTTTCTTGGAGCAGGGTCGAGGAGGCGGCGCGGGGGCTCGGTCTCCCGGTGGCGATCGTGCGCGAGCCCGAGGATGCGGACGTGGTCATCACGCTGAAGAACTACTACCGCCGCAAGACCCCACGGCTCCGCAACGCCGAGTCGCAAGGCATCCCGATCTACATCGCGAGGTCCAACTCATCGACGCAGATCGCGAGTGCCCTCGCATCGGTGATAGAGCTGCGTCGTGGTCCCGAGGACAAGGCGCTCGAGGAAGCCCGCGACGGCATCGAGCAAGTGGTCGGAGGTCAGTCCGATGAGGTCGAGCTCGCTCCACAGAACGCGTACGTACGCAAGCTCCAGCATGAGCTCGTCGAGCGCGCGAATCTGAGCTCCCGTAGCAGCGGGCACGAGCCCTTCCGCCGCGTTCAGATATATCGGTGAGCGGTCTCTTCCTCTCATTCGAGGGCGGCGAGGCAGCCGGAAAATCCGTGCAGGCCGGTCGCCTCGCCGAGAGCCTCGGCGCCGGCGGGCGCGACGTTCTTCTCACTCGGGAACCCGGCGGAACTCCGTTCGCCGAGCGCATCCGCGACGTGCTTCTCCACGCACGCGAGATCGACCTCACTCCCGAAGCGCAGGCCCTGTTGTTCTCGGCGGCGCGCGCGCAGCACACTCGTGACGTGATCCGTCCGGCGCTCGCCGCGGGAAAAGTCGTCGTCGCCGACCGCTACTTCGATTCGACCCTCGCGTACCAGGGCTACGGGCTCGGCGCGGACCTAGATGGGCTCCGCGCAATGACGCGCTTCGCGGTGGGTTCGCTCGTGCCGCAGCGCACCTTTCTCATCGACGTGCCCGTCGCGGTCACGCTCTCGCGCCTCACCGCCCGGTCGGCGACGGCACGG
>VBGU01000113.1 GCA_005881085.1 Chloroflexota bacterium
TCTCCATCCTCAAGGGAGCGCTCCCCTTCCTCGCCGATCTCATGCGCGCGGCGCAGATCCCCCTCGCGCTCGACTTCCTCGAGGTGTCCTCGTACGGTGCGGGGACCGAGTCGACCGGGGCGGTGCGGATCCTGAAGGACCTTGCGAACCCGATCGAGGGCCGGCACGTGCTCGTGGTCGAGGACATCCTGGACACCGGCCACACGCTCTCCTACGTCTTCGATCATCTGCGCGCGCAGCGGCCTGAATCGGTCCGCCTGTGCGTGCTCCTCGATAAACCCGCACGCCGCGTGATCCCGATCGACATCGACTACCGCGGCTTCGAAATACCTGACAAGTTCGTCGTCGGGTACGGGCTTGATTACGCCGAGCGGTACCGCAACCTGCCGTTCGTCGGCGTGCTCAAGCCGGAGGTGTACGCGAGGAGATCGTGAACGCGCCTCCTCGTCATCGCGGTCGTCTTCGCAGCGATACCCATGCGTGCCGCAGCATCGAACACGCCGCTCGCCCCCCTTCCATCGACGATCCGCGTGAACATCGCGCTCCTCGGCACGACCTACGCGAAGATCGGCTCGACCGGCTCGCTCACGGTCACACGAGAGGACGGCGCGACCCTCTATCAGGGATATGCGAATACGGTGGCCCGGCGCGGGGTGCGGCGGCTTGCCGATCCGAGTCACGCGCTGGTCGGCGTCCGCGATCCGGGCGAGCGCCGCAGCCTTCTCCAGCTATTCCGGGAGACGCGCCTTCATGCGGAGGTCGAGGACATTCCGATCGTGACCATTCCCTTCGAGTTCGCGGTCGAGAGCGATGGCTCGGGTCCGCTCGCCGCGCCGCTCTTTTCCGCGCAACAGATCACCCCAATGCACTACGTCGCGAGCGGCGGTCTCCTCACGTTCAACGGGCGCGCCTATCGGGGCACGCTCGCTGTCACGCGCGACGACGAGGGCGACATGATCGTGGTGAACGAGGTCGACACCGCCTCGTACCTGGCATCGGTGGTCGGCTCGGAGGAGCCCACGACCTGGATGCCCGAGGCGCTCGCGGCGCAGGCGATCGCGGCGCGCACGTACCTGTCCAGGCACCTCGGCAAGCACGACAACTACGACCTCGAAGGCGACACCCGCGACCAGGAGTACGACGGACTCGCGGGTGAATCCGATTCCACCGTGAAAGCCGTGCAGCGCACCGCCGGGATGATCGCCACGTACCGCGGTTCGGCGATCGAGGCGCTCTACTCCGCGAATGCGGGCGGCATCACCGAAGACAGCGAGAACGTCTACGCGAACGCGCTGCCCTACCTTCGCTCGGTCCCGTCTCCGGCCGACGACGTCGCGCAGGCATCGTCATGGGGTCACACGAGCTGGGAGTGGACGACCGAGTTCACAGCTCCCCAGCTCCGCAGCTACATCGGCGCACGCGGTATCGACGTTGGCGATCCCCAGCGGATCGACCTGACGCGACTTACCGCGACCGGACGCGTGCTCTCGGCGAAGATCGTGGGGTCGAGCGGCAGCCGCGACATCGGCAAGGATGCTTCGCGTTATTACTTCGGCCTTCGCAGCACGCTCTTCACCGTGGAGACGCATCCCGAGGAAACGGAGTACGTCGAGGCCTCGAACGTGGAGCGCACAAGGCAGCTTGAGTTCCTCGGGGCGTCGGTCGAGCGGACGTTCACCGTGAGCGTCAAGGACCCCGACCGCACGATCCACACGCTTCGTGTCCTTGGATGGGAGTACCGGCTCCCCGCGCATTTCGTGTTCATCGGCAAGGGATACGGGCATGGTGTTGGAATGTCGCAGTGGGGCGCCCAGGGAATGGCACTCGGCGGCCAGTCGGCGGAGGAGATCCTCAAGCACTACTACCTGGGGATCGACCTCACGACCGTCGGGGGCGCGTAGCGGGAGTCGCCATCGCCGCGGTCCTTGCGGCCGCGGGGTGGCTCATCGCGTTCCTCACCTGGTCGACCGAGCCCGCGGGCTATGACTTCGTCGCGTTGTACGCGGCGGCCCGGCTTGTCGCGACCGGTGCCGCGGCCTCGGTGACCGACGCGAATGCGCTTCTCGCGATGGAGCACGCGGCGCTTCCCGAGCGGACGATCTTCTTGAACGACCCCAATCCACCCGCGCTCGCGCTCCTCATGGCGCCGCTCGGCGCACTTCCGATCGTGCCCGCCTACGCGATCTGGGCCGCGCTCGGCGCCGTGGCCCTCGCGGCCGCGGCGTACTACCTCGGCCGCCTGGCCGATCCGCGACAGCGCATGCGCCTTCTTCCGTTCGCCATCCTCGCACCGCCGTCACTCATCGCGCTTACCGAGGGGCAGACAACGCCGTTCGTGCTGCTCGCGGTCGCGGCATCTCTTCGGGCGCCGCCGCTCTGGTCGGGCGCGCTCCTGGGTCTCGCCGCCTTCCGTCCGCAGCTTCTGCCGCTCTTCGCAGTCGTCGCGCTGACCGAGCGCCGGCGTGCGGTCGGTCTCGTGATTACCACCGTGATCGTCGCGCTCGTTTCGCTCGCGACCGTCGGCTTCGAGGGAATGGCGCGCTACCCGGACCTGCTCACGCGAATCGCGACCGAGCTTCGCCCGGGCGAGCTCGGCCTCGCCGCGCTGGTGCGTCGGGTCATCGGGGGTGAGGACATCGTCTTGAACGCCGCGCTCGCAGGGCTGCTCTTTGCGGTCGCGGGGGCTGCCGTTCTCATTCGTTCGCGCATGTTCACGACGCGAGTGGTCGATGCGTCGGTGTGGTCGATCCTCGCCGCACCGCATGCGCTCCTGCATGACGGAGTGATGGCCTACCCGGCAGTGGCGCGAGCCGCTTCCACGACACGCGCGACCGTTCTATGGGTGGGCACCGGAATCATCACCGCGCTCGTTCAGCAGGCGGGCATCCCGATAGCGCCGTTCTGGTTGCTTGCGGTCTGGTGGTCGTCAAACCGACGTTAGGCCAGCGGGTCCTGTCCCGGGGTCGGGGTCGCGCGCTCGCCTACCGGTCCGCTCCCCACCACTCGGAGCCACCCGCGGGCGACGCGGCCGGTCAGCGGCTCGCGCGCAACCCGCTCCCCCGTGCCACCCGCTGGCCCCACACCAACCACACGCCGCTACTCTCCTTTGAATTTTTGGGAGTTGCCCATATGTGGCCAGACTCGTTCTTGCCCGATCTGGAGGAGCTGGCGTGTGTGATTCCGGTCGTGCGAGACCCACTCGTGGAGCAGATCGCGAACGGCGAGCTGCCCCGCCATCGGATGCGCAATGCTCTTCCCAAGATCGGCTGGCAAGACTGAACGCACGAGCGCGATGCTGTCGTTGCGGACGCCCATGAACTCCATCCAGAGGCTTTGGCCCATCCGCTCGCAGTCCTTCCGCGTCCTGGCTACCTCGGCCTGATCCCACGCGCTCGTCTTCTCTCTGCCAGCGAGAATTTCCCGGATTCGGCCCGCGAAGCCGCGCTTCTCCGCTTCGACGAGATGGCCCACGACCTGATTGGCGCACCACTCTTTGGGGTCGAAGTGCCAGCCGCTGTCATCACCAAGGGCTGTGAGCTCCGACTCGATGAGGGCGCAGGTCGCTTCGAGATATTCGGCGACCTGATCGGTCGTGAGCTCCGATGTCGCGGTCATGTGACGAGCTGAGGAGCGCTCCGGATCGGGATCTTTACCTTGAGCACGACATTGCCGTCCGCGCGCGCCTCGTGCGTCGATTCACCGTGAAGGAGCTCCAGACGTTCGCTCCGCCGTATGCCAGATTGGAGCTCGCCGTCGGGCGGCAGCTCTTTGCCGTCGCTCTGGAGCAGCACGTCGAGCGTGTCTTCCTTCCACTGGAGCCCGAGGACGATGTCTTTGGCCTGCGCCTTGTCGATACGCTCGACGAGCGAGTCCTGGATCAGACGGAAGATCGCGACCTCGTCGTCGGAGGGCAAGCGGCGATCCCGGCCGGTGCTCGAGAAGTCGATCCGCACTCCGTGCTTGTCGATGAGCGTCTGCACATAGCGGCGGAGCGTCGGCACGAGACCGAGGTCGTCGAGGATCATCGGACGCAGCTCGAAGATGAAGCCGCGCAGCTCCTGCAGCGTCTTGTTCACCATCTGCCGGAGGGACGCGAGCTCGCCGCGCGATTTCTGCGCGTCGACGTCGAAGAGGCGCTCACTGATCTCTGACTGCAGCACGACGTTCGCCATCGCCTGCGCTGGACCGTCGTGGACCTGCCGGGCGATGCGCTTGCGCTCCTCCTCCTGGGTGTCGACGACTGCTTGAAGGAGACGGCTCTCGTCGATGAGCGGCGCGGTGTCGGGCGGAAGCGGCGGGGCGGTGTACTCGGCGAGCTGACGCTGCGCCGTCGCGAGGATCTGCGCGCTGCGGTCGATGAGCTTCCGCTTTGACTGCAACGAGTTGAGTTGACCCTCCATCGTCATGCGCCGCGCCATCGCGGCCGCGTGCTCGTCGGTCGCCCCGAAGATCTCCTCGCGCTGGAAGTTGCCGGGGTTCCTCCGGACCTCCTCGACCTTCGCCTTCATCTGGTCTTCGCGAGACTTGAGGCGGTTCACCTCGGTCTGCGTCGACTCGACGAGGAGATCGAGCTCGCGGATCTCGGCCGTGACCTTCTGCTGCTCGGTCGCGATCTCCGCAAGAACGCTTGGGGGTGCCATCGTCAATTACCGATCTCCGGTCCCTTGATCCAGCCTTGCCTGATCGCGTAGACGACCGCCTGCGTGCGGTCGTTCACCGACAGCTTCCGAAGGATGCTCGACATGTGATTCTTCACCGTCTGCTCGGAGATGGCCAGAGCGTAGGCGACCTCCTTGTTGGTCATGCCCTGAGCGATGTTGTCCAGGATCTGCACCTCACGGGGCGAAAGCGGCGCGAAGACGTGTGTCGACCCCGGACCATACACGGAAAGCTCGCGGAACTCAGCGAGGACCTTAGAGGCCACCGCCGGCCGGCTGAAGATCTTCTCGTTGATGATGAATTGGCCGGCCCGCACTTTGCGGATCGCGTCGATGAGCTCCGCGGGCTCGCAATCCTTGTGGAGATACGCCGCGGCACCAGCTCGGATGGCCTCGAAGAGGATCTGCTCCTGATCCTGGGCGGTGAGGATGATGACGCCGACAGCTGGGAGTTCCCGCCGCACGCGCTGCGTCGCTTTGATGCCGGATAGCCGCGGAAGATCGACCTCGATGACCAGCACGTCCGGCTCCAGCTCGTTCGTCTTCGCGACGGCCTCTTCGCCGTCGGAAGCCACGCCGATGATCTCCATGTCCGACTCTTTCTCGATGACCTGCCGGATGCCCATGGTGGTGATGCGACTCGCATCGGCGAGAAGGATCCGGATCGCGCGTTCGGGCCTTTCGCTCATTCCTGCTCCTTGTGAGCTCGCTCGTTGCGGCGCGCGCGGAGCGGCTCAACCTTCTTTTCGACGGGTAGGAGCAGC
Source organism: Chloroflexota bacterium (assembly GCA_005881085.1). Taxonomy (GTDB): domain Bacteria; phylum Chloroflexota; class Limnocylindria; order P2-11E; family P2-11E; genus 3-1-20CM-2-70-9. The sequence goes on from VBGU01000113.1 coordinate 5,423, forward strand.
GTGACCGCCGTTCCCTTGCCCGGTGTTGACTGGATCTGAAGCGTGCCGCCGATAAGCTCGGCGCGTTCGCGCATGGAAAGAAGCCCGACCGACTTCTTGTGGCGGGCGGCCTTCACGAGATCGAAGCCCATCCCGTCGTCGGTCACGTGGAGCACCCAGCTGTCGTTCGCGCGGGACCACGCGATGCCGACCGAGCTCGCGTGCGCATGCTTGTGGACGTTCTGCAAGCCCTCCTGCATGACACGGTAGACCGCGAGCTCCGCCATCGGACTGAGCCCGGTGTCCTTGAGATCGAGCTCGCTCGAGACCTTGATGCCGCAGCGCGCTTCCCACTCGGACGCGTAGTTGCGCATCGCCTCCGCGAGACCGAGCTCGGTCAGCTCGGGTGGACGAAGGTCGTAGATCATTCCCCGGACCGAATCGAGCGAGCCACGGAACTGGCCTTTGAGATTCGACAGCTCGGTGCGAAGGGTCTGACGGACCTCGGCCGGAGCCCGTTCGGCGATGCGCTCGAGGTACTCGACTTCGAAGATCGCGTTGGCGAGCACTTGGGCTGGTCCGTCGTGAACGTCACGGTAGAGCCGCTCACGCTCGGCCTCGAGGCTTCCGAGCACGCGCTGAGCGACCTCGACCGACACATCAGCGCTGTCCGACGAAGGATCGATGCCCGAACCGAGCAGATATGCGGCGCTCGACTCGATGTGCTGCACCACCAGCTGCAATTGCTTCAGACGGCGGTAGTCGCGCTGCGTTTCGCCGTCGAGCTCGCCGTTGGTGGTGTGGCGTCTCCGATCCTCGGCGTGTTTCTGATATGTGCGCGCGTACTTCTCGACCTGCTGGCGCAAGTTGCGCACCTCGAGCCGCAAGGCGTCGACGATGGCGTCAAATTGCGCGTCGAGATCGTCGGGTTGACGGACAGCGCGAGTGGTCTCTTTCGTGGTTCGAAGTATCGCTCAGGGCACTCGCAACATCACCCATTCGGGGGTTCGCGCGAGTATCGGCCAGCCGAGCGCGACGCCCTCGACCGCGATCGCGTCCGACGGAGCGACGAGCACCGTGCGAATGCCGCGCTTGGCGAGCACCTGCCGCCAATCCGGGTGCAGTCCGATGACGGCGCGATAGTCCTCGAGTGCTTCCCCGACGTATGGGAAGAGCCTTCCGTCGACGAAGACGGGAGTTGCAGGGGCGTACCAAATGAGGAAGCCGCCCCAGTCGTAGCGGTTCAAGAGGCCCGGACCGGCCGGTAGCTGGGGCAGGGCGGCGATCGGAAATGACGAGAGATCGGGCTCGCGGGGAGAGGTTGCGATGCCGGCGATGAGCATTGCGAGGGCGACGATCGCTACTGCGACTTCCGCAAAGATCACGCGCCCGGGTCCGCGGGCCCTCACGTGCTCGCGTGTCCCTCCCTCGGCCGCGTGGGGCCTCGGGTCCCACTGCGCCGTGAGGGCCCGCGTCCCCGTGCTCGTCTCCTGCGCCGTACGACCCCGCGTCCTAATCGAAATCGGCAACGCTCTCCGCGCCACATCGCCCCACGCCTCTCTCAAAGTCCGTACCCCTTCGTTCCATGCATCCGGTCCCCACGAAGAAAGGAACGGAGCCGCAGCGATTGGGAAGAACACGAGATGGCGCGTCGCGGTGAGCGAGACGAAGGCGACCGGCACCAGCACAGCGATCTCGAACAACACATCACGACCGCGCGTTCGCGGGGCGAGCATTGCGGTCGCCAGGCTCGCGAGAAGCGCGACCGAGAAAAGAATGCCGGGCAGCGTCGCGACATCCGGCGTCCCTTCCTCCTGCACGAAGCGCGGTGGCGCGAGGAAGTGTCCACCGGACGACGTCCACGTCGCCAGCCCCGCTGGGGTCACGAACGTCGCGAGCACGGACCCGATCGCGATGGCGGCGTACCGGCGGCGGCCCGACGGATCCACCAGGGCGCGCTCGAGCGCGACGACGACCACGAGTCCCAGCCCGAGCGCGTACGAGCCGTGAAGATTCGCCCACAGCAGAACGAGCGGGACGCAGAGCGCGAACGCGGTGAGCGAGCCGCGACGCACCGCGCGAAGGAGGGCGATCAGAACGGCGAAGCAAACGAGGCCGAAGAGCTCGGGACGATCCGTCCACGCGAAGCGCGAGACGCCGATCGCAGGAAGCGACACGAGTACGGCGATGAACGGTCGGCGCGGTCGCTCGGCGAGCGCGGTCCACGCGACGACGCCGATGAGCACGCCGACCGTGAGGGCGCGCAGCGCGATCGTGCCACTCCACGACCCGATCGCGTAGGCCGCGTAGAGCAAGAGCTCGCCGAGCCACTGATCGGGAAGGACCGCTTTTCCTGCGACCGTCCACGAATAGACGTCGACGCGCGGCACGCCGTGAGCCGCGACGTCACGACCGATCGCGAGGTGCCAAAAGAAGTCACTGTCGGAGACCGGCGCGCGCGTGGCCGCGAACGCCGCGAGGCCGGCGAGGAGCAGCGGAACGACGAGGAGCGGTCTCACCGTAAAGGCCGCTGCAGCAGGAGCGCGGTTGCATCTTCTGACACGACGGTCCATCCGAGATCGCGGAGCGCCGCGACGAGCGGTCGATCGGGACGAAGAAGCACCTGCGCGATGGCATGGCGATCGAGCTCGTCGTGCCATCGCGGTCGCAAGAAGACCATCTCCTCGTAGTCCGTCAACACATCCGGCAGGAAGAGGAAGAGGCGGCCGTCGATGAAGACGGCACGTTCGGGAACGCGCCAGATGAGATAGCCGCCCCAGTCGTATTCGTTCAGCAGATTCCCGCTCGTCTCGGCGAGCTTCGCGCGGGCCGCCGTGGGGTACTGCGTTTCGATCGGAGCAAACGGCGCGGTGGCGACGCTGGCGGCGACCATCGCGACAAGGCCCGCACCCACCCCAACGATGGCCGGGCGCGGCAACGCGAAGCGTGAACGCGGACGCCAGCGCCACCAGAGCTCGGAGAGACCCGCGGCGAGGTACGGCGTCGCGGCGAGGGCGAAGTACGGCATGTGACGCTGCGCCGAGAGGCCGAGCCAGAAGAGCGGCACGAGCAGGAGCGCGTCGAGAAGAGTTCCGCCCCGGGCAAGCGCCAGCGCGAGCGTGGCGAGCCCGAACAGCGCGAACACGAAGCCGGCGGGTCGGAGCACGTCAGGCGGCGCCTCTTCGACGATGAACCGCGGCGGCGAGGTCGCGTGCGCCGCCGCCGCGCCGAGACCGAGCGAGCCGGGATCGATGAACGACGCCGCGAGCGCCAGTACCGCGGCGGCTGCGAAGGGCAGCGCATTCCGGCGGGTGAGGATCGCCTCCGCCGCGAATATCGCCACGAGCGCGAGCCCGAGCGCGTACCCGCCGTGAAGGTTCGTCCACAACAAGATGAGCGGCGGTACGACGAGAAGGAGTCGCGCTCTGCCCGAACGCGCGGCGACAAGCAGCTCGAGGAGAAGTGGGAACAGCGCGAAGGTGAAAAGCTGCGGGCGATCCGTCCAGGTGATCTCCGACAAAGCGAGGGCGATCGCCGTCACCGCCACAGCGAACGGTGCCGGTGCGGCGCGGAGCGCTACGCGTGTGATGAAAAACGCGCCAACCGCTATGAGCGTCGCCCGGAGCAGGGCGATCCCCGCCCAGCCGCCGAGAACGTACGCCCCGTAGATGATGAGCTCGCCGAGCCATTCGCCAACGCTGTACGGCGCTCCGCTGACGGTGCTCGAGAACACATCGGCGCGAAGAAGCTGGCCGTGCTCGACCATCCACTTCCCCGACGCGAGGTGCCAGTACGTGTCCGGGTCGCCACCGGGAAGCGAGACAGCGATGGCGAAGGCCGCCGCCGCTACGTACAGGGGAGCGAGCCGCCAGGCGGTCATCAGCGGATCATCTCGTCAGGCGAAAGACAGACAGGCTCTCCGACGAGCGAATACACGCGGATGGCACCGCTCTCCGCGCGCTGATCGAACAAGGGAGACCCGCTTCCGTCGTAGAGCGACTGGTACGCGGAGAAGTGGGCGGGCTCGAGCACGAGAGTTTGCGCCCGATAGGCGATGGCGACACAGGCCGCCGTCTGTGCACCGTCGGCCGGGGAGAGCAGGACACTGCGATCCGAGATCCATCGCCACGCCGCGGCGTCGATCGCCAGGAATGGTCCAGGCGGA
>VBGU01000114.1:0-9426 GCA_005881085.1 Chloroflexota bacterium
AATGTCGGACGAGGCCATCACCGCCATGGCAGGACTGGTGGCGTCGTTCCTCTCAGGGCTTCTCGGGATCGGCGGCGGCCTGGTGCTGACCCCGCTTCTGCTCTACCTCCCGCCGCTGGCGGGCGGTGCTGCCATTCCGGTGAAGATCGTGACGGGGCTCACGATCGTGCAGGCGATCTCCGGCAGCGTGCTCGGCACGCTGCGCCACCGCGCGTACGGGAACGTGTCGTCGCGGCTGGTGTGGCTCATGGGCCCGCCGAGCGCTGTTGCGTCGCTCGTCGGCGCGTTCGTCTCGCGCGACACGCCCGACAGCGTCATCCTGCTCGTGTTCGCGGTCCTGGCCTTCACGGGCGGCGTGATGCTGCTGCTGCCGGTCACTCCGCGCGACGAGCGCGCCGAGGATGTTCGCGCCGACCCGAAGCTCGCGATCCCCATCGCGCTCTTCCTCGGTTTCTTTGGTGGCGTGGTGGGGATCGGCGGCATCGCCTTCATCATCGCCGCGCTCATTTACCTGCTGCGCGTGCCTCCGCGCATCGCGATCGGTTCGTCGCTCGGCATCGGCCTCTTCGCCGCGGTCGCCGCGCTCATCGGCAAAGCGGCGACCGCGCAGATCGATCCGCCGCTCGCGGCGATCGTTTTCGTTTCGGCGCTCGTGGCTTCTCCTGTCGGCGCGGCGGTGAGCGTCCGCACGCAGCCGCGCGCGCTGCTAGCGATACTCGCGGGGATCGTGATGCTCGCCGCGATTCGCATAGCTTTCACAGCGGTGACGGGAACATGATAGAAGTCGCTGTGCATTTCGCCGTCAACCACATGGACGCCGAGGTCGCGGCCTCTGCCCTCCGCGCCGCCGGACTTCACCCGCGCATCGCCCTCGACAGCAGCATCGGCGGCCTCACCGGAATCACGACGAGCATTGGGCGCCGTGTGGTGTTCGTTCCTGCCGAGGAACGAAGGCGCGCGCAGGAGATCCTCGAGGAGCCGGTGCGCGAAGAGCCCGAGGACAATCCGGTCCTTCGCCTGGTCATCATCGTTGCGCTCATCGTGGGTCTGCTCCTGGCGACGCCCTTCGTCGCGCAGGTCTGCTCTGGGCCGCTCTAGCGCCTGCCGGTCTCGCGCTCGTTCGGAACGATCTCCTCGCGGTCGACGCCGAGGCGAACCTCGTCCTCGGTGATCCGCAGGATGTCGCCGCGTGAGATCTCGGCGACCTTGCCGCCGCCAAAGAGGCGTTCGAGCCCCGCGTGCGCTCTCACGGTCAAGCTCAGGACATCACCGGTCTTCTCGTCGAATCTGATGTCCTCCACGGTACCGACGACGTCCCCGTCCCGGTCCTTCACGGTGTCGCCCTTTTTGATCGAGGGCCGCGACCGCTCGCCCGTGTCGGCGAGCACGGAATCCTCGGGCCAGAGGAAGGACTCGGGCGGGATCGCGTAGCCGAGATTGGGTGCCGACCAACCGGCAGGTGGAGTGACGAAGTCGTCCTCTTCGAAGCTCGGCTGGGTGTCGAGCTCTTTCTTGTCGAGGTTGAGCGTGATCGTTTCAGCGTCAGCCGATGCCTCCGCGAACATGTCCTCGCTGACGATGACGTCGCGGCCGAGCAATCGGCCGGTGGTGACAACGAAACCGGTTATGCGCTCCGTCGCCGGATCGATGAGCACTCGGTGGATCTTCCCGGCCTCGTGCCCGTCCTTCGTCCTGATCTTCGCCTTCAAATCGATGCGCATCGCGTCCCCCATTGGGGGCTACCGCCCCTAGCCCCGAGTCTCGTCAGCCCCAGCATGGAGCGTTCCTAAACAAAGCGGGTGAGGGGCGAAGCCCCTCAATCGCTAATACGGCACGTCCACGTTACCGCCTCGACGCACGCCGGTCCCCTCGAGAAGCGCCGGCAACCCTCGCTGCTCGCCGCGCAGCGCATCGAGTAGCCGAAGCGCTTCGCCCACCGTCAGGTCCCGGCGGAAGTCGGTGAGCGCAGTCTGCACGGACTCGGGTTGCGCCGCTCCCGTTGAGCCGACCGCGCCCGGCGGGAGCGTCGCGGTCGGGATGCCCGAACCGGTCGGCCCGGTCGCCGCCGGCGTGCCGCCGGGCCCCTGCGACCCGCCCGGAGCCGGTGTGCGCTGGGCGGGTTTGCCCGTGGGATCGGGTACTTGAGGCCGGAGAAGGCCGAGGATCCGATCGATGATCTCGATGTTGAACTTGGCATCGCGGTCGTTCGAGTCGAGACGCAGCGCCTCGACGTACGCCGCGCGCGCGTCGAGGATGCGGCCAAGCCGGAAGAGCGACGTGGCCCGGTCGTAGAACGCGATCGAGCGGGTCGTCCCCTTCGCGCCGTCGATCCCTCGGCCGTACTCGACGAGCGCCCGGTCGTGCTCGCCGAGCGCCGCGACCGCGTTACCGAGATCGATCGAGATCTCGGGTGCGGTCGGACGTCTTGTCTGAAGATCGCGATACCGCGTGACCGCGCCTGCCGGGTCGCGCAGGAAGAGCTGGTTCGCCGCGTCGACCTCGTCTGCGATCGGATCGGCCGGACCGCACGCCACGACGAGAAGGAGCAGCGCGCTCACCGCTCCGAGAACGCGGCGGCGTGGTGCCGCGCGTCCTCGTGGAACGCGCGGACGCGGCATCGGGCGGCGCTCGTCGATGAGCCAGTCGGCGATGAGGAGGACCACCGCGATGCCGAGGAAGATCTGGTACCGGTCCTCGGGGCTCACTCCACCCTCGGTCGGCGTGGCCGCGGCATCGATCGCGCGCAATGCGTCGGTCAGGCTCTTGGCGGCGGCCTCGGTGTCATAACGGAAGTAGCGCCCACCACCGTCGGCCGCAAGCCTGGCCAGACGCGCCTCGTCGAGGCGGCTCGTGACCTGCGTGCCGTTCGCGTCCACCAGCATCTGCTGGAACTGGCCCTTCGCGTCGTAGACCGGCACCGGTCCACCCTCCGGGGTACCGATACCCAGCGTGAACACGTGGATGTTGCGCGCGAGATACGTGTCGAGCGGCGGCAGATCCGGCGCGGGGTCCTCGCCGTCCGAGACGATGACGATCGCCTTTGCGCGTTGGTTCGAGTTCCCCGTGATCGGGAATTGCGCGACCGCGCCCTGCAGCGCCGCGCGCAACGACGAGCCCGGGTTCAGGTGGAAGCCGTGGCCCGACGTGTCGAGCGCCGGCCCCACGATCTTCGTGTCGGCGGTCAGCGGGTATCGCACGACGCTCGAGCCCGCGAAGAGCGTGAGCCCGACCCGCCCACCGACGAGCTGCTGGCCGATCATCTCGATCGCACGCTGCGCCGTGTGCAAGCGATCGGGCTCGACGTCGCGCACCGCCATGCTCTGGGACACGTCGAGCGCGATGATCGTGTCGGCCGACGACGTGGCCACGCGCCGCGGCACCTCGCCGATCTGCGGCCCGATCAACGCGAGCACGACGAGAAGGCACGCGCCGCCGACGAGGATCAGCTTCGTGATCTGACGCGTGGGACTCGCCGACGCCAGGCGCGCGCCGGGACCGGCGAACGCGGCGAGCGCGCGGCGACGATTGATGAGCGAGACCACGCAGAGTGCGACGATCAGGACCGCCGCGATCAGAAGCGGCGCCATCTCGGGGTGCGTGAGCGCGGTCTTCACGGCGTCCTCCGGAAGACGGTCGCGCCGAGGGCGAGCTCGGCGAAGAGGATCGCGATGCCGAGCGCGAGGAAGCCGAGATGCGCCTCCTGGTAATCGATGAAATCGCGCGCGCCGACGTGCGACTTCTCGAGCGACTCGATCTCGCGGTAGACCTCGGCGAGCGAGTTCTCATCCGAGACGCTGTAGTAGTGCCCTCCGGTGTCCTCGGCGATCTTGCGCATGAGCTGCGCGTCGACGCTGTCCGCGCTCACGTCCTTGTCGGGTGTCGAAGCGAGCGTGACCGCGCCGATCGTGTACACGCGAACGCTGAGGAGCTTCGCCATGTTCGCCGCGTCGAGTGGCGTGATGTCGCCGCTGTTGTTCTCGCCGTCGGTGAGGAGGATGACGACCTTCGACTTCGCCTCGGAGTCGCGAAGCACGTTGATCCCGGTGGCGAGGCCGGTCCCGATGGCCGTGCCGCCGGCGAGCGTGCCGGTGTCGATCGGCGCGACGAGCCTCTGCGACGCGGCGTAGTCCAGCGTCGGCGGACCGAGCACGATGGCTTCTCCGCTGAAGATGACGATGCCGACCCGATCGTTGCGTAGGCCGCCGAGGAAATCGTTGACGACGCGTTTGACAGCGTCGATCTTGCTCGAGCCCGCGAAGCCCCGTTCCGACATGGAGCCCGACGTGTCGAGCACGAGGACGATGTCGATCCCCTCCGCGACGGATTCGACCGAGGCGCGCACGATCTGTGGCCGCGCGAGCGCGACGATGAAAGCGACGAGCGCCGCGACGCGGAGCACGATGAGCACCCATCGCGCCCGGACGCGCCACCCTGCCCGCGCCGACGGAACGAGTCCGAGTGACGGGAAAAGGAGGCCGGTCCCCGGCCGCCGCGAGCGCCACAGATTCAGCAGGAGACCCACGCCAACGATGACGAGAAGCAGGAGGAGCCACGGGTCCTCGAATCGGAGCGAGGTGATGTCCGTCACGAGGGCTGGCCCTTCATGAGCTCGTACTGCTCGGCGACGGCCGCCCGTCGCATCGCATCGAGAGCCGATCGAACCGCATGCTGCGCGCGGGCGGGATACGAGATGGCCTGGTGGAACCGGGCGCTCTCGCCCTCGCGCAGGATCTCGTAGATCGTCGCGATCTCGGTGCGATCTATGCCCGCGCGGAGCATGTCCTCACGTAGCTCGCGCGGCGTCCGCTCGTTCGCCGAGAGACCGAATCGGTCGCGGACGTACGCGCGAAGCGCCTTGGAAAGGAGCGCGTAGTGCTCCGCGTACCGGCCCTTCTCGGGCAAGCCGAGCGATGCGACGCGATTCAGCTCCGCCATGGCGCGCTGCGCGGGGGTGAGCAGGACCTCGTCCATGTCCGCGTCCTCCGGCCGGCGCGCGGCGCCACGACGCGTCTGCCGAACGATCAGGGCGAGCATCGCGAGCACCACGAGGGCGAGCGCAACCTGGATCGCGAGCTGCGGGATCTGGGGGGCCGCCGTGGGGAGCCGGAGCTGCGGCTTCGCCGGCTTGATGTCGTCGGTGGCCTCGCCGGGCTGAATGACGGTCGTGATGACGATCGGGATCTCCGCGGTCGGGACGACACCGGGCTCGCCGGCGGGTGACTGGTACCCCACGTTGATCTGCGGGAAGACGACGTTGCCGACGCGGAACGCCGTGATCCGGTAGCGGAACGTGTAGCGCGTGCGCCCGTTGGTGATCCGGGTGACCTGAGGCGGGATCGCCTCGAGCACCTCGAACTCGTCCATGGTCCGGCCGACGCCGCTATCGGTGATCTTGTAACCGGCGTCGACTTCGACGACCACGGCGAGCGTGATCGGATCGCCGATGGTGATGCCGCGCTTATCGACCGTGGCGGCCACGCTGACCGGCCCGTCTGCCGCGGCGATCGAACCGAGCGCAAGCAGAACGAGACCCGCGACGAGCAGAACGCGCATCAGTTGCGCCTCGATCGAGCGTTGAAGAGCCCGAGGAGCGCCGGCACGTACGGCCGGTCTGTCGAGAGGTCGACCCGGTCGACACCCATGCGGCTGAACGTGCGCAGGCGCTGCGCGCGACGCTCGCGCGCGGTCCGCGCGAACCGTTCGCGCACAGCCGGATCCGAAGTGTCGACGTAGCCGACGCGCCCGCTCTCGGCGTCCTCCAGGGCGACGAGTCCGACCGATGGGAGCTCGGCCTCGCGCGGGTCGTTCAGGATGAGCGCGATGACGTCGTGCTTGTGGCCGAGCGCGCGCAGCGGCGCTTCGAAGTCGACGTCCAGAAAGTCCGAGACAACGAACACGACGTTCCGCTTCTTCGTGACATTCGCGAGGTAGTCGGCGACGCTCGCGATCTCCGTCCGCGAGCGGCGCGGCTCCGCGTAGAGAAGCTCGCGGATCACGTGGAGCAGGTGATGACGCCCTTGCTGGGGAGGGATGAACTCCCTCACGCCGTCCGCGAAGAGCACCAGGCCGACGCGGTCGTTGTTGTGCAGCGCCGTCACCGCGAGCAGGGCCGCCACGTCGGCGGCGAGCTCGCGCTTCGAGACGCTGCCCGTGCCGAACCATGCGCTCGAGGAGACGTCGACCGCGATATAGATGTTGAGCTCGCGCTCCTCGCGGTACTTCTTTATGTACGGCGCGTTCATGCGCGCGGTCACGTTCCAGTCGATCGATCGGATGTCGTCGCCCGGCTCGTACTCGCGGACCTCTTCGAAGTCGAGGCCGGAGCCGCGAAAGACGCTTCGATAGGTTCCCACGAGCGCCTCGTCCGCTAAGATCCGCGCCTTGATCTCGACCTGCTTGACCACGCGGAGGACCTCGGGCGGTACGGGCTCCCGCTGCGGCCCGGGATGGAGTGCGGCGGTCACCGTTAGGGGACCGCTACGTTGTCAAGGACGCGACCGATGACCGTCTCAGGCGTGATCTCCTCCGCATCCGCCTCGTACGTGACGATGAGCCGGTGCCGCATGACGTCGAGTGCGACCGCCTTGATGTCGTCGGGCAGCACGTAGTCGCGGCCGTCGAGGAACGCGTGCGCACGCGCCGCGAGCGAGATGTAGATCGTCGCGCGCGGAGAGACGCCGTAGGCGATGAGCGGCTTGAGGTCGGCGAGCTTGGGGCCCACGGGGTCGCGCGTCGCGACCACGATCCGGACGACGTAGTCCTTGATCGCCTCGTCCATGTGCACCTGGCGGACCGCCGCGCGAGCGTCGAGGATGGCGGCGGGCGTCGCGAGCTTTCGCGAGACCGCGGGCTCCTCGATCGTGTTGCGGTCCATGATGACCCGCTCCTGATCGGGAGTCGGATAGCCGATGACGACCTTCATCATGAATCTGTCGACCTGCGCCTCAGGCAGGCGGTAGGTGCCCTCGTGCTCGATCGGGTTCTGGGTCGCGAGCACGGTGAAGAGCTCGGACAGCGGATGGGTCTGTCCGCCGATCGAGACCTGCCGCTCCTGCATCGCTTCGAGCAGTGCGCTCTGCACCTTTGGCGGTGCGCGGTTGATCTCGTCGGCAAGCAAAAGGTCGGTGAAGATCGGGCCGAGGCGCGGGCTAAAGCTCTGGGTCGACGGGTTGTAGATCATCGTGCCGTTCAGATCCGCTGGGAGCAGATCAGGCGTGAACTGGATGCGCTTGAAGTCGGCGTCGATCGTGTCGGCCAGCGTCTTCACGGCGAGCGACTTGGCGAGGCCCGGAACGCCCTCGACGAGCAGGTGCCCATTGCAGAGCATGCCCATGAGGAGCCGGTTCACCAGGTAGTCCTGCCCGACGATGACGCGGTGGATCTCGTGCAGGACCGGCGCGATGAAATCCCCGCGCCGGAGCACCGAATCGTTGGCCGCGGGCGCGCGGAACGTACTCGCCACCTACGACAGATTAGAGGGTGGGCAAGCGAATGGTTCGGTCGGAGGCGTACCGGTGGGCGATATGTCCACGCTCTAGTCTCGGGCCGTGCGCCGGCTCTTGTTCAGCGCGTGGTACTGGCTGCCGGGCAAACGTCGCTGGGACACAGGGGTATCGCCGCCCGAGCTGGAACGGTTCGTAGCTTCGCATCCGCCGGGACGCGCGCTCGACCTCGGCTGCGGAACGGGCACGAACGTCGTGTATCTCGCGCGCCATGGCTGGAACGCGGTGGGTGTGGATTTCGCGGACCGCGCGGTCGCCAAGGCGCGCCGGCGCGCGAAGGACGCCGGCGTCACCTGTACGTTCTTGGCCGGAGACGTCACCCGGCTCGGAGTGAGTGGACCGTTCGATCTCGCGTTCGACCTCGGGTGTCTGCATTCCATCCCTCCCGCAGGGCAGGCCGAATATGCAGCGGGTCTCGCGCGGGTGGTTCGCCCGGGCGGGACGTATCTCCTCTACGCGTTCGCGCCCGGCGGTCCAACGTTCGGACTCACGGCTGAGGACGTGCGCGCGAGGTTTGCCGACGCGTTTGACGTGGTCGGGGTCGAGGAGGGCAAAGGGCGGCCGTCGGCGTGGTACACGCTGGTGAGGCGCTAGGCTTTTCTCTGATCGACCCCGTAGCTCAGCGGATAGAGCAGCAGCCTTCGAAGCTGTTGGCGAGAGTTCGATTCTCTCCGGGGTCGCAGCTGTAGTACCGCGGTACCGACCGGTCACCCTATTCGCGCGAGATTGACTAATCGGCACGCTCGCCTTCATGCGAGCGTGCACGAAATGCGGCGAAGTAAAGCCGCTCGAGGCGTTTCCTCCCGTGCGGCGAGGCGAAGCGAAGCTCCAGAAGTGGTGCCGCGAGTGCTTCGCCGAGGCCAACGCGCGGAATTATCGGAAGAACCACGAACGTGAAAAGACGCGGCTTGTGCGGCACGTCGCGGAGCGGCGCTCCGAAGTCCGGAAACACATCGTCGAATATCTCCGTGAGCACCCGTGCGTTGACTGCGGCGAGACCGACATCGTGGTGCTCGAGTTCGACCACATCGCCGAGAAGGTGGCCAACATATCCGCATACGCGGGAGGAGGTCGGACTTGGGCCCGGGTCAAAGCGGAGATCGACAAGTGCGAGGTCCGGTGCGCCAACTGCCATCGACGAAAGACACGCGAACGATCGTCGGCCCATCGCATCTTCACCCTCGACTCTTCGCCTCCCTCGCCAAAGACCTCACCGGCGATCCAGTTGAGACTTGACGCAGCTCTTGGCATCCGTGCCTGTCGCGTCTGTAAACAGACAAAGCCGCTGACTCAGTTTCCGTACCGCTCGGTCAAACGCCAGACGCGGCAGTGGATCTGCCTTCTGTGCCAGCGGGTCTACACCAGTGAGTGGTACACGCGAAACAGGAAACGTCATATTGCCAAGGTCGGGGTCAGAAGCCGCCACATTATTGGTGAGCTGCGGAGTCGGGTACGCGATCCGTGCGTCGACTGCGGCGAGACAGATCCCGGGGTTCTCGATTTCGATCACTTGCGGGACAAACGAGCCAACCTCAGCACGCTCGTGCTGTCCGCTGTTTCATGGCGGGCGGTCGAGGCCGAGATCGCAAAGTGCGAGGTTCGCTGCGCCAACTGCCACAGGCGTCGGACCGCCCTGATTGGAGGCTTCTATCGCGTGCGTGCGACGGGACTCGCTAGAATTGACGAACCGGCCCGGTAGCTCAGTGGATAGAGCGCTTGCCTACGAAGCAAGAAGTCGGGAGTCCGAGTCTCCCCCGGGTCACAGTAGTAGTCAACTAGGAATCAACGCGAGCACGCGACTCAGACCACGGACATCCCCATCAAACTCGGTCGACAAGATGAACGCGCGCATGCCCGCGCGCTCGGCGCCTCGATCGACTTCGTGATCCCCGACCATCAGCGTCTCGCTTGGCTTCACGCCCAA
>VBGU01000114.1:9487-9998 GCA_005881085.1 Chloroflexota bacterium
GGTCGCAGGTCGGCGGGCACGTTGCTCACAACGCCCACTTTCATCCCGCGCGCGCGAACAGCCTCGAGCGTCGCGCGCGTGTCCGCGTACGGCACCCACGAATGCGGGTCCATCACCCGCTCGTACAGCGCCCGCGATAACCCCGGCACGACAGGGTCCAATCGCGCGAAAAGATCCATCCACACGCGGCGGTGCGCTTCCATCGAAAGGTCCCGACCCTTCGCGATCTCCTCCGGAGTCTTGCCGACGACCCATATCTCATCCCACATCTGGCGCGCGCGCTCGTCCGAGATCGTCACATCCGAGGATCGCGCGAAGGAGACGATCACCTCCGGCGCATGCGGCGCGTGGAAGAGCGTGTCGCCCCAATCGAAGAGCACCGCGCGCAGCGGGGCGCTCAGCGGCGGAGCCACTCGTGCTCGGGATCGAACGTGACGCACCAGCGGCGCACCGGTCCGGCCATGACGTTCAGGTAATAGAGCTCGTACCCCGGCGCCGCCGCCACCGTGTG
>VBGU01000115.1 GCA_005881085.1 Chloroflexota bacterium
CGGATGGGACCTCGGCGCCATGCTCGTGCTTCTCGGATGCTTCTATCTCGTGCAGGGGTTCGGCGAGCTCGTCCTGCAACCGAGCTTCGAGAAGTTCATGGAGCACGTCCGTCTCGGCACGCTCGACTTCGCGCTCCTGAAACCGGTATCGGCCCAGTTCCTGGTCACGTTCCGCAACTTCCAGGTCGTGCAGCTCGCGCAGATGGGACTCGGCGCGATCGTTGTCGCCGTCGGCCTCTCGCGGATCCCGAGCATCGGCCTCGCCGAAGCGGTCGGATTCCCGATCGCACTCGTGTGCGGCTTTGGGCTCATCTACGCGCTCCTGCTCGCGCTCTCGACCTTCGCGTTCTGGTTCGTCCGGGTCGACAATCTCATGGCTCTGTACTGGTCGTTCATGGACGCCGGCAGATTCCCGGTGGACGTGTATCCCGCGGTGCCGATCGGGGTCGCCGTGACGGTGCCCGCCCAGGTGATCGCCGGGCGGCTCGATCCCCTCGGCGTTGGTCTCCTCGCTCTCGGGACCGTCGCCGCGTTCGTGCTCGCGTCGTGGTTCTGGCGCCTCGGTCTGCGGTCTTACACCGGGGCGAGCGCGTAGAAACGGGCCAGCGCTCTTTGACGTTTTTCTAATTAGAGAATAGAGTTCCAAAGAGTAACTCGTCGCGGGAGGTGGGTCCGATGGCCCGCAGCGCTACGGCGTGGAGTCATGAAGGGCTCGTGCGCCGAGGCTACAAGAAGTGTCCGTATTGCTGGAGGCATCTCGTCAAGATCGAGCAACACATCGCCGCACACAAGGCCGGCTTGATCGGCTCCGACGGAAAAAGGACCGACCGCACGCCGGACGAAGCTCGGCAGTGGGAACAGCGATATAACGGGAAGCGGGCGACTGAGCGCTTCCGGGCGGGCGTGAAGCGGATGTTTGTGAGCCGTACCGACGTGGAGCGGCTCCTGAAGGTCTCTCCGCCTGACCCAACCTTCAGTCGTGAGGTCGACGCCGCCGCCGACCAGGAGCCGTGAGCGGGCTTCTCGATACGTCTGTGTTGATCGGGCCATTTGTAAAGGGACTACCTAATGATCTTGCGATCTCTATCGTCAGCCTCGCCGAGCTCCGCCTTGGAGTTCTGCTTGCTCGCGATCTCGCCACACGATCGACGAGACTGGCACGTCTAGTCGAGGCTGAACGCGCGTTCGCGCCGATCCCGGTCGACGACGAAGTCGCGAGCGCCTACGCATCGGTCATGGCCGCCGCACGCGAAGAAGGTCGCAAGCCGAAGGTGATGGATGCGCTGATCGCTGCGACAGCAGCCGCGAAGGATCTGACTCTTTACACGTGGGACCGCGATTTCGCGAACCTGAGGCATGTGCGAGTGAAAGTCCTGTCCTGAAACACGTGCCTAACACTGCCGCGGTTCCTGCGCGAGTCAGTTTCGTGACTCTCGCGGTGAGCGACATGCCGGCCATGACGCGCTTCTACCGGCAGTTCGGGTGGCCGGAGTCGAAGTTCAGCGACGAGAGCTTCGTCGGGTTCCAGACCAGCGGTGCCGTGCTCGGTCTCTTTGCCGCAACAAACTACGAGGCCGAGTTTGGCGCACCGCCCGCGCTCGACGCATTCAATGGTTTCGTGCTCGCAATGAATCTCGAGGATGCGGAGCGTGTGGATGCGGCGTACGCAGTTATGAAACGGTTTGAGGGCCTACGCGTCGTGGGCGAGCCGAAGGGCCTCTCATTCGGGGGCCGTGGATTCGAGTTCCTCGATCCGGAGGGGAACGCTTGGGAGGTCGTCTGGGCCGAGGACACGTCCTTCGACGAGCGCGGCGGTCTCATCTTTCCATAAATTCATTCTTCAGAAGCATTTAGAGCCCGCGGTCCTTGTATAACCACTCCTTTTCGTTCCACATAACCGGAGTGGCGCCGACCGTGCCAAGTCTCAGGCTGGGATCGTCGGATTGAAGAAGGCACACCATTCGGTGACCGATGAGCATTGCTAGTCGTGAGTTGTCGGCAAAGATGTCGATCAGCGTGTGTGCCGCGGACGCGTCGGCTCGGACGAAGGCATCAAAGTGATCCACAACGAGAGCGGTCGCGCTCCGAGGCTGTGAGCCTTCGTTCCCAAGAGCTACGTCGCGGAGGCAATCGTTCAAGGCGTCCATGTTGTTCCCGTAATGAGCGCGGAATGAGAATGTGCGAGCCATGTCGGCGTGCATGGCTGCCGTCGACGACCACTGGCTTGCGTCAACCGCGAGAACTTGGTAGCCGAGATTCCGGAGCTTTGACATCGTTTCGTCGAGAAACGTATGCCGCCAATAGAGGTGGATTGCGCCAGTCCGCAGCAAAAGGAAGTCTTCTCCGCGCCGTTCGTTTGAGCCGAAAGAAGGCATTGCGCAAGACTGTCAACACAGACTCCAGAAGCGAAACAAGCCACCAACCAGCCTGATTCGCCACATACACTTGTACTAATGAGCACGCTGAACGTCGATCTGAACCTCCCCGAGGACCGCGCCTCGCCGCGCCCCCGCCGCAAGTCCAAGCGCGTGTGGGTCGGCGGCACCGCGATCGGGGACGGCGCTCCCGTCGCGGTCCAATCGATGTGCACGACGCTCACGCACGACGTAGACGCGACGATCCGCCAGATCGAACTCCTGCAGGAGGCCGGCTGCGAGATCGCCCGCGTGGCGGTTCCGGACAAACGCGGCGGCGAGGCTCTGAAGGAGATCGTCCGCCGGTCGATTCTTCCGATCGTCGCCGACATCCACTTCGACTACCGGCTCGCGCTCATGGCGCTTGACGCGAAGGTCCACAAGCTGCGCCTCAACCCCGGGAACATCCACAACAAGGACGGTGTGCGCGAGGTCGTCAAGCGCGCGAAGCAGCAAGGGACGCCGATCCGCATCGGCGTGAATCACGGCTCCATCGGCGATCGCCAGCCCGGCGACATCCGCGACGAATCGCAGCGCATGGTCGACCTCGCACTTTCCGAGATCCGTATCCTTGAGGATCTCGACTTCGACGACATCGTCGTGTCGGTCAAAGCGTTCGAGGTACCGGTGATGATCGCCGCGTATCGGCGTCTCGCGAAGGCGGTCCCGTACCCGCTGCACCTCGGGGTCACCGAGGCGGGCACCGCGCTCTCCGGGTCGATCCGCTCCGCGGCGGGGATGAGCGTCCTCCTGTACGAAGGGATCGGCGACACCATCCGCGTCTCGCTCAGCGAAGACCCGGTCGTCGAGGTCAAGGCGGGGTTCGACCTCTTGAAATCGCTCGGGCTTCGCGATCAGGGATTGACGCTCGTCGCGTGCCCCTCGTGCGGTCGCGCGGACATCGATCTCATCCCGCTCGCGAAGGTCGCGGAGGAGCGCCTGCGCGCGCTGCCAGTGCCGATGAAGGTCGCGGTGATGGGCTGCGAAGTGAACGGTCCAGGCGAGGCGAAGGATGCCGACGTCGGGATCGCCGGCGGCGTGGGGAAGGGCGCGATCTTCCGCAAGGGGAAGATCGTCGGCACATTTCCCGAGGACAAGCTCATGGACGGCTTGCTTGCGGAGATCGACAAGATCCTCATCGAGAACGGCAAGGAGCCCTACTCCCAGAAGGCGCCGAAGCTCTCGCACGAAGGACAGCTGACCCCGGGGCGCAGTGTCCCAGCAGGACAGCGCACCTAAACGGGACGACGTTCAACCCGGCGTCGTCTCGGTGGGACGCGCCGGGCTCGCGAACGTCGACTTTCGGAAGGCGCGCTTCGACAAGTTCCAGCTCGCCGTCGGCAACTTTGTCGCGTGCGACTTCCGCGGCTTGCGTCTCGACGAGAAGTTCGCTCCGTTCTTCGTAACGCGGCCGCGAAGCACCTTCGTGTCCTGCAAGTTCGACGGCGCGGACCTCCGTCCGATCAGCCCGGAAGGTACCCGCTTCGAGAAGTGCTCGTTCGACGATGCGCGGCTCGACGGCTGGACCCCGGCGCGGGCTGAGTTCGTCGACTGCCGTTTCGCGGGGAAGGTCGTGAGCGTCACGTTCAGTGGACGGCCTGCGGGTCCCGGCTCGACGCGGATCGACCCGGTCCGGTCGAAGAACGATTTCCGCGGAAACGATTTCCGCGACGCCCAGCTCATCGACACGGTCTTCGTGTTCGGAATCGATCTCGGCCAGCAGCGCTGGCCAGAGGGCCACGACTATGTGCGGCTCGACAAGTTCCATCGTCGGCTCGAAGCGGCGCGCGCCGACATCCTGGGGTGGGAGGCGGGCGAGATGCGTACCGCCGGCCTCGCCATGCTCCAGTCGCTCGCGCAGCGCTGGCAGGACCAGCGCGAGATCATCGGTATGCGCGTCAGTCCCGCCGTGAAGGCCGCGCCCCGTGTGCAGATTCGCGTCTGGGACTCGCTCGAGCACGCGAAGATCTGAGGGCGTTCAGCTCGGGAGCTTCAGCTCCATTCCGGGCTGGATCAGGTCGGGGTTGTCGCCGATGACGTCCTTGTTCAGCTCGTAGATCTCGCGCCAGCGGTTCGCGTCACCCAGCTCCTGCTTCGCGATCGCGGAGAGGTTGTCGCCGCTGTCGACCGTGTACGTCTTTGGCTTGGTCTCGGTCGCGCCCGGGTCCTTGGGGTACTCGCGGTGGCTCTCGTTACTCTCTGGCATTGTTGGCCTCCTGTTCTGAATCAAGTAGCAGCAGGCCGGGTGCCAAGCCCTAATCCACTTTCAGCTTCGGATCCAGCGCGTCCCGCAGCCCGTCACCGAGGAAGTTGAAGCAGATGAGCGTCACCGCGAGCACGACCGCCGGAAAGAGCAGCTCGTGCGGGAACGCGCGCATGTTGCGGACCCCTTCGGCGATGAGGATGCCCCAGCTCGGAAGCGGCGGCCGCACGCCCAACCCCAGGAAGGACAGTCCTGCCTCCGTGGCAATGGCGCCGGGTATGCCGAACGTGGCGGCGACGATCACCGGCGCGAGCGTGTTCGGAAGGAGGTGCCGGAAGATGATCCGCCCGTTCGCGGCTCCGGTCATCCGCGCAGCCTCGATGAACTCCTTCTCCTTGAGCGATAGGACCTGGCCGCGGACGAGACGCGCGACCGTGAGCCAGGAGACGAGGCCAAGCGCGATGAAGACCCCGAGCAGACCGCCGGTTATGCCGTCGAGGCTCCCGATGATCCCGAGGAGCGGCCCCTGCGGCTGGTCCAGCACCGCCCGCAGATACGTAATCACCACGATGACGAGCAGCAGGTTGGGGAAGGCTAGGAGCACGTCGACCGTGCGCATGACCAGAACATCGACCCAGCGGCCGAAGAATCCCGCCGCCAGACCGAGCGGCACGCCTACGACCAGCACGATGAGGACGTCCACGAGCGCGACGGCCAGCGAGATGCGACTCCCGTAGATCAGGCGGCTGAGCTCGTCGCGGCCGAGGCCGTCCGTTCCGAAGAGATGCCCCGCGCCGGGCCCGAGGTCGGTGTTGTCGAGGTCCTGCTGCTGGAAGGGGAAAGGCGCCACGACGTTCGCGAAGACCGCGATGAGAAGCAAGAGGACGATGTACGCGAGGCTGACCACCGCGGCGCGGTTTTGCACGAGGCGGTGCCAGGCGTCGCGCCACAGGCTCGCCGGCCGGCGGATCGGGACCGGTGCGTCGAGGGTGGCGGCACGAGTGGTCATCGGTACCGGATCCGCGGGTCGAGGAATCCGTACGAGAGGTCGACGAGAAGGTTCACGAGCGAGATGAGCAGCGCGAACACCAACACGATGCCGAGGAGCAACGGGTAGTCGCGACCGCTCACGCTATCGACGAACTGACGGCCAATCCCAGGCACGCTGTAGATCCGCTCCACGAAGAAGGATGCGGTGATCACGTTCGCGAGGGTGACCCCGGCGACCGTGACCACTGGGATCAGCGCGTTCTTCATCGCGTGGCGAATCACCACGGCGGTCTCGGTCAGGCCTTTCGCGCGCGCCGTCCGGATGAAGTCCTGGCCATGGACCTCCAGGAGGCTCGACCGTGTGTACCGCGCCAGGATCGCGGCGGGGCCGAGGCCGATCGCGAGGATCGGGATGATCGCGCGCGAGTCGAAGATCCCCTCCCAGCCCCCGGTGGGAAGCCATCCCAGCACGAGCGAGAAGAAGACGATCAGCAGCGACACGCGCACGAACGGCGGCGTCGCTATGCCGGTCACCGTGATGAGCGACGACACGTAGTCGATCCACGTGTTGTGCTTCACCGCCGCGAGCGCTCCGAGCGGAACGCCCACGACGATCGCGAAGAGCATCGAGGCGAGGCCGAGCTGCGCCGAGACGGGCAGCGTGGCGGCGATGATCTCCGAGACCGAGCGCTCAACGCTGCGGTACGAGGGGCCGAAGTCACCGCGCAGCACGTTCGCGAGGTAGTCGATGTACTGCTTCGGAAGTGGATCGTCGAGGTGGTACTGGCGGGCCAGGTTCTCCTTGACCGCCGCGGGCAGCGGCTTGTCGCTCTCGTCCCAGGGGCTCCCGGGCGTCGCGTGGACGAGGATGAACGTGAGCGTGAACACCACGAAGAGGCTGGGAAGGACCCAGAGCAGCCGCCGCAGAACATAGGTCGTCATCTGGTCACACCGGGTGAGGCGGAGGCCGGTCCGCTCTTATGCCGGCCTCCGCCATAGCGCTACTTGTTGACCTTAACCAGGTAGCCCTGGATGCGTCCGAGCACCCGGTAGTGGTTGAGCCCCTGGATGTACGGCTTGATCAGGTCGAAGCGCGCCCAGTGGTAGACGGTGATGTAGGGCGCCTCGGTGTTGATGATCTTGTCGGCGCTCTCGTATGTCGTCTTGCGCTTCGCCACGTCGTTCTCTTTCAGTCCCTGGCCGACGAGGTTGTCGAACTCGGTGTTCTTCCAGTGCGCGTAGAAGAAATCGGCCTTCGAATCGAAGAGCAGGTTGTACCAGTTGTTCGGGTCCTCGTAGTCCGATCCCCAGCCGCTCACATACATGTTGAAGGGCTGGTCCTTGCGCGTCGTCCGCCAGTTGTCAAAGGCCTTGTCCTCCATCGGCTCGAGCACGATGTCGATGCCGAGGTTGGACTTCCAGATCCCCTGCACGGCCTCGGCGATGGCCTTCGTCTCAGCGGCGCCGCTCGCGAACGTGAACTTCACGTTCGCCGGCCAGCCCTTCCCGTCGGGATATCCCGCCTCGGAGAGCAGCTGCTTCGCCTTCGCCACGTCGAAGCCGAGCGCGTTCTCCTTCTTCTGCCCCGGTATGCCGGGCGCCACGATGGAGACCGAGTTGAAGTACGCATCCTTGAGGACGACCTCGTTCAGACGCTTCGCGTCCGTCGCCAGGCTCAGCGCCTGCCGCACCTTCACGTTGTTGAGCGGTGCGTTGGTCGTGTCGAGGATGATCCACTGCGAGCCCTGCCGCTCGAACTTCTTGATCTCCTTGCTCAGCGTCGCGTCGGCCTTCGCGCGCGTGATGTCCGCCCCGACGAGCACCGCTCGGTCGATCTCGCCCGCTTCGTAGGCGATGACCGACTTCGTCGCGACGTCGTCGTAGAGCGTCCAGACGATCGTGTCGGGGCCGTTGTTCTCGCCCCAGTAGTTCGGGTTCTTCTCGACGGTCATGCTCTGCTCGGGCTTCCATTCGACGAGCCGGTAGTGGCCGTTCGAGATGTAGGTGTCCTTCGTGAGCGTCCACTTGTCGCCGTTCTTGTCGATCGTGTCCTTGCGGATCGGATACGCGGTCCATGTGGCGGCAAGGTGCATGAAGAACGGCGCGGGCCGCTCGAGCGTGACCACGAGCGTCTTGTCGTCGGTGGCCTTCACCGCCATACCGTCGGCGGTCCCCTTGCCGGTGCCGAAGGCCTCCGCGCCTTTGACCGGCCACAGCGTCTGCGCGTAGCGCGACTTCGTCGCCGGGTCGGTCGCGCGCTTCCAGGCGTACTCGAAGTCCGACGCCTTGAGCGCCTGACCGTCGGACCATTTGAGGCCCGACCGAAGGTTGAACGTGTACGTGAGACCGTCCGGCGAGATCGTCCATTTCTCCGCCTGGCCCGATTTGATCTCACCAGAGACCTGATCGACGTACGCGAGCCCCTCGAACGTGTTTTGGATCTGCTCGAGGCCCGCGCCGCCCGAGCTGATGCCCGGATCCATGGTGTTCACGATCTTCGCGGCCTCCGGGAGCCGCAGCGTGGTCAGCTTCGCCGCGCCTGACGGACTCGGCGTGCCCGAGCTCGTCGGGGTGCATGCGGCAACAGCCAAGACGACCAACAGCGAAAACGCGACCAGCTTCCTCATGTTGTGCTCCTTGCGGGAATCCCCGCCCCCAACGCCGGAAGGATAACGACGCGTGAAAGCGCGCCCCCGGGACCGACTAGACTCGCCCTCGATGACGCGCCACCGAGGGTCCACGTACCGAATCCCGCGCTAGCCGGCGCAACCGCGCCGGCGATTCTGCCGCGCCTCAATATGACCCTCGGAGTTCAGTGATGAGACAGTCGAAGCTCTTTGGCCGCACCCTACGCGAAGCGCCCGCGGAAGCTCAGACCCCCGGGCATCGCCTGCTGCTGCGCGCGGCGATCGCGAAACCACTCGCGGCGGGTTTGTACACCTGGCTGCCGCTCGGGTTCCGCGTCCAAAAGAAGGTCGAGCAGATAATCCGCGAGGAGCAGGACCGGATCGGCGCTCAAGAGATGGAGATGCCGGTCCTGACGCCGGCCGAGGTCTGGAAGCAGACCGGCCGATGGGACATGCTCGAGCCGATCACGTTCCGCACGACCGATCACAACGGCCGTGAGTTCATGGTCAGCTACACGCACGAGGAGTTCGTGCACCTGCACGCGATGCAGGAGATCCAGAGCTACAAGCAGCTGCCGCAGATCGTCTACCACTTCCAGTCCAAGGGACGCGACGAGGCGCGGCCGCGCGCGGGCCTGCTTCGCGTGCGCGAGTTCGTCATGAAGGATGCCTACAGCTTCGACGCCGATCAGGCAGGCCTCGAGAAGAGCTACGCCGCCGAGTACGGGGCGTACGAGCGAACCTTCAAGCGGATGGGCCTTGACGCGATCAGTGTCGAATCCGACACGGGCGCGATGGGCGGCGACGTCGCGCACGAATTCCAGGTGCTCACCGAGGTCGGGGAGGACCGCATCGCGATCTGCTCGAACTGTGACTACCGCTCGAACCTGGAAAAGGCGACCCGTCACATGGAAGGCCAGCGAGCGCGGGCCGACGGCGTCCCGGCTCCCACTCAGATCGCGACGCCTGGTACGGAGAGCATCGAGGCGCTCGAGGCCTCGCTGAATCAGCCCAAACACGCCTTCCTGAAGACGCTCTTGTTCCGCGATCAATCTGGCAAGGTCGTCGCGGTCGTGCTGCCGGGTGACCGTGACGTCAACGAGGCGAAGCTTCGCAAGATTCTCGCGACCGGCGAGGTCAAGTTCGCGAGCGAT
>VBGU01000379.1:0-1948 GCA_005881085.1 Chloroflexota bacterium
GGACCGCGGTCCTACTCGAGCGCTCGATCGATGCGACGGCCGCGAACCTCGGCCCCGACGCGCGGGCGTACCGAAGACTCGTCGCGCCGCTCGTGCCCGAATGGGACCATCTCGCCGCGGATGCGCTCGGACCGCTCATCCGCATACCGCGGCATCCGCTTGTCATGGCCCGGCTCGGACTGCCGGGCGCGTTACCCGTGCGCCTCCTCGCGCGGATCGCGTTCACCGGTGTGCGTGCGCGGGCGCTCTTCGCCGGCCTCGCCGCGCATTCGGTCCTGCCCCTCGACGCGCCGCTCACCGCGTCGTTCGCGTTGATGTTCGCGGTGGCGACGCACGTGGCGAACTGGCCGCTCCCGCGCGGCGGATCGCAGCGCATCGCCGACGCGCTCGCGGCGCGGCTGCGCTCGCTCGGCGGAACGATCGAGACCGGCCGTCTCGTGCGCAACCTCGACGAGGTCGGGAGCGCGCGCGCATATCTCTGTGACGTGACGCCGCGACAGCTCGACGAGATGGCCGGTCCCCGTCTTGACGACCGTTATCGCGCCAAGCTCCGATCGTTTCGCTACGGGCCCGGCGTCTTCAAGCTCGACTACGCCATGGACGGCCCGATCCCATGGCGCGCGAAGGAATGCCTCCGCGCGGGGACGGTGCACCTCGGCGGCACGCTCGACGAGATCGCCAAGAGCGAGGCGCAGATCGCGCGCGGTGTTCCGGCAGAGCGTCCGTTCATCCTCGTCGGACAGCAGAGCCTCTTCGATCCGTCGCGCGCGCCCACGGGCAAGCACACGGTGTGGGCGTATTGCCACGTTCCCAACCGCTCGACGTTCGACATGACCGAGCGCATGGAGGCGCAGTTCGAACGCTTCGCGCCCGGCTTCCGCGATCGCGTCCTCGCGCGTTCGGTCATGGGTCCCGCCGAGGTCCAGAGCCACAACGCGAACTACATCGGAGGCGACATCGGCGGCGGCGCGAACACCCTGTTCCAGTTCATGACGCGCCCGTTCTTCCGGCTCGACCCTTACGCGACCCCAGCGCGCGACGTTTACCTGTGCTCGTCGTCTACTCCTCCCGGCGGGGGAGTCCACGGCATGTGCGGCTACCACGCCGCGCGGAGCGCGCTTCGACACGCCTTCGCCTAGCCCGAACCCCCCTGATAGCCGGTTTTCAAAGGGTTTCGGCACGTACCCTTGGCGAGGTGAAGGACAAGGGCAAGGGCGCGGAAAACTTGATCTGGTTGGCCAGCCGGCAGAGCGGCCGCGCCGATCCATCGCTGCTCGCAGCCGACGACATTCTTGCCGCGCTCACCGGACGCATCGCGGAACTTGAAGCGCGGGTCACCGAGATATTGGCCGAGGTCGATCCCGAGCTTCCCCCGGTCGACTCGAAGCAAGGAGGCGCTCGAAGCGCTCCGAAGCCGGACGCGAACCGCGCCACCGACGAGATCCGTGACGCGCGTGTTGAGGCGGACGCTGAGCTGACACGCGCCAGCGAGGAGCGCCGCATGCTCGCAAACGAAATGCGGCTCCTGCGCGAAGCATTTCAGGAAGCGCGCCGCAGTCAGCTTCCCGCTGCTCGTAGCGCGAACGCGGCCGAAGCGCAGATCGCGCCCGACCTCCGGGCCGCCATCGCAGACGAGATGCGGGCGCTGCTCACTGAGCTCCTCGCGGACTTCCGATCACGCGCCCTCGCGCCGCCGCCGGTCGCACACGTCCCGGCCGCGAGCGAGCCGACCGTCCACGTTGTGGCCGCGCCGCCGGCGATCGTGGAGCAGGGCGTTGAGGACCTGAAAGCCGCGCGGCCGGTCCTCGATGTGGTCGCCACCGAGCCCGCTACGATCGTCGAGCACGTCGACCCACCGGCGCTACGGACGACGAGCCCGCTCATCGATGAATACGTCGGGGATCTGCAGCCCGCCCCGGCGCTCGCCGACACGCTCGCGACCGATGCC
>VBGU01000379.1:1954-4240 GCA_005881085.1 Chloroflexota bacterium
TGGTGCGACTGAGCAAACCGCTCAGCGATAAATCCGTCGCGGATCTGCGGGAGCCCGAACCCGTGACCCCGGCCGATGTGTTCCCCGTCGAGGCTGCGCCGACGCAATCGGCCGCAGCGACCGTCGAGGAGTTTCTCCGGACTGAATCGCCCCCTCCGATCGAGACGGAAGACTTCCAGGTCGCCTTTCCGGAGACTCCCCAGATCATCGATGAGCACGTTTTCGGGCCCGCAGAGGCAGGTGCACCGGTCATCGACGAGTACGTCGAGGACCTTCTTCGACCCGAGGCGCCGCCGATCGCACCGTTCGACTCCGGTGCGGCGCCGGCCGAACCGCTGGAGCCAATCTTTGATGAGTACCTCGAGGAGCTGCGCCTGCCGGAGGCGCCGCCGCCGATCGAAACGATCGAGCTGACTACATCGAGGACGTCGTTCGCCATGAGCCGATCGAGCCGATGATCGATCGGCACGTCGTTCCGGCGAATGACATCACGACGACGCCCCCGGCTCCGACGTCCGCGCCCGACCCACGCCTCGCTGCGCTCTGGGACGCCGCAACCCTGCCGACAGAAGCGGAGAGCGCGCCGCCTTCACAGCCCGAACCGGCCTCCTTCATCACCGAGGACGTGATCGCTGAAACGCGCCCGCTCGAGATCCCTGAAGAGCCGTACCCTGCGCAGGAGTTTCCACCAGAGCAGACGATCGAGTTCGCGCCGCCTCCGGTCGAGTTCACGCCGCCGCCGCTTGAATTCGCGCCGGAGCCTCCGGCGATCGTCGAGCCCGAACCCCAAGCATGGGGGGAGCCGCTCGTCACGGAGCCCGAACCGGCTCTGACCTTCCCGGAGCTCCGAGTCGCCGATGAGCGGGGACTTCATCAGATCCAGATCGTGATATCGCCGATCCACTCGTTCCCGCGGTTGCTGGACACCGAAGCCCGGATCCGCGCGCTCTCGACGGTGAGCGCGGTCCATCTCCGCGACTTCCGCAATGGGATCGCGACGTTCGCGGTAGCGGTCGGCGAGGCGATCAGCGCAGCGGAATTCGGGGCGGTCATTCAGATGTTGGACGACCTTCACCTGCGGCTCGAGGGCACGACCCAAACGAGCGTCGAGCTCCGCGCAGAGGACGAGCCGTCCACTTCGTAAGCGGTCGAGCTGGATTCAGCCCGCGCTCAATGCGGGCTTGCGGTAGCGGGGCAGTCTCAATCGTGCCCACACGCCGTGCGCCTGGCCGCCTGGTACGCGACCTCCCCCGTTCGTAGGACGCCCTAACCGAGGCTTCCCCGCAGGGTTTGCTGCAGACCCGCTCACACACGTAAGAAGGGGGAGCGAGGGGCGTGATCCGTGTCCTGGTAGCCGACGACCATCTCGCCGTGCGCGAGGGCATCCGCACGCTCCTCGCGAACGAGCGCGAGATCACGATCGTCGGCGAAGCCGACGACGGGTCGACCGCGCTCAGCCTCGCCCGCACGCTGCGCCCCGACCTCGTCGTTTTGGACGACTCTATGCCGGGGATCGGCAGCCTCGACGTGGCGCGGAAGATCCTGGCCGAGCTCCCCGGCGCCGCGGTCGTGTTCTTGGCCCGCGACCCAGGGATGCGCGACCTCGCGCTTGCCGCCGGCGCGACCGCATTCGTATCCAAGGACGCGCCGTCCGCGGAGCTCCTGCGTGCGCTCCGCGCGAGCACCGCCGCGGTCATCGCTCGGCAGCAGCTCTCCGCCCTCAAGCCCGAAGGTCGCCGGGTCGTCGAGCTGCTTCTCGGCAGTCGCGTCATGACCGAGGTGCAAGTTCAGGAGGCGCTCGCTAAACGCGCGTCAGGGGAATCGCTCGCCACGACGGTGGTGCGCCTCGGGCTGCTTGGCCAGCCTGAGCTCGCCGACATCCTGGCGCGGGCCACCGACACGCCGCTCGTGTCGCTCGCGCCGTATCCCGAGATCAGCGCGCCGATCGACCCGACCGAGTCGCGCCTTTCGTCGCCGCGCCTGGTCGACCCGGTCGAGCGCGACGCGGCGCGCTCCGTGCCCTTCGACGTGGCCCGCGGCCTGGGCATCGTCGTCACCGCGGCGGACCGCGGCCACGGCGTCGTGGCCATGGCCGACCCCTTGGACCAAGCCGCGTTCGTCGAGGCGGAGCGCCACTCGCGACTCCGTCTGACTCGCGTCACCGCGACCGCCGACGACATCAAGGACACCCTCGAGCGGGTTTGGAACGGCGGCGGCAGCCGCGACGTGATCTGGACCGGAAACCTTCTGAGCAAGCTGTACGCGAGCCTCGTGCTCGGCGTGATC
>VBGU01000116.1 GCA_005881085.1 Chloroflexota bacterium
GAGCTCGCGGACGATCGGCTCATCCTCTTCGATCGCGCGTCCAGCTACTACGAGCTCACGAGCTCGCTCATTCGGCAAGCCGGTGTCGTGCCCGAGAGCGTCATCGAGATGGACAACGTCGAGGCCGCGAAGAAGATGGTGATCGAGGGACTCGGCGTGGCGCTCTTGCCGCGCATGGCGCTTGGGGCCGAGCTGCGCGCGCGCGTGCTCCGCCCCGTCCGGGTCATCGGTGCGCCTCCGGTGCGCCGCCCGATCGTGGCCATCCGCCGAGCCGACTCCGGCACGCCGATGGGTCCGGTCGCGGACTTTCTTACGCTGCTACGACGATCGCACGCCGCCGGCTAGGACGGCGGCACGCTACCGAGGTTCGCGCGCTCGCGTCGCGCGAGAGCCCCGCCGATCGATTCCGGTGACGCGTCCATCGCCAGCGCGAATGTCGCGCGGGCATCATCGACGAGATCCGCCTCGCGCAGCGCGACGCCGCCCAGATAACCGAGGAACGCGCGATCTGGGGCCCGCAGCTTCCGCGCGCCGAGCTCGGCCGTGCGAAGCGCCGCGCGAACGCCATCGCGATCGCGTGACCGCCCTGCCACGATCGCATCGAGCGCGTGATGCATCGCGACACGCTCCGGTGAGCGCGCGAGCTCGGGATCCTTCGCGGTCTCCGTGACGAGGGCCACACCGCGATCGTGATCGCCGCCGAGCGCGACGAGCTCGGCCCAGGCGAGCGCTAGGCGGACGTCGATGTGCTCGGGCAGGAGCGCCGCGCTGCGACGCGCGTCGGCGGCCCGGTTGAGCGCGGCGTACGAGGCGACCAGGCCAACGGCGATGGCGCGGTCGTGGGGCAGCCTCTTCGCCGCCTGCTCGAAGAGCGACGCGGCTGAGAGCGGATCGCCCGACGCGTAGAGGATCTCCGCGGCGATCTTGCGGACGAAAGTGACCGTCCCGAAGCGTCCCAGGAGGGGCGCTACGAGGGTCCGGGCGGTCTCCATTTCGCCTCTGTCCAGGGCTCGCCGGGCCTGCCAGACAGCGCGCGGAACGCGCCAAACGTCACCGACGGACGCTCGCTGTACAGGCAGGTTGTCCACAGAAACGGTCCCCGGAGGGCCTTTATCCACCGTATTCATGGGGTTATCCACAACTGACTCCAGAAATGGTGCTAGCTGTCCGCAAGTAGGCCTTGTGCAATCACGAGCCGCTGGATCTCGCTCGTCCCTTCGTAAATCCGGTAGATACGAGCGTCCCGGTAGGCCCTCTCGATCCAGAGCTCGCGCATGTATCCCATGCCGCCGTGGATCTGTACCGCCGCATCGGCGATCCGCCCGAGGGCCTCCGTGGCGAAGAGCTTTGCCTTCGAGGCGCGGTCGGTGACGCGCTCGCCGCGGTCGGCCCGCGACGCCGCGTCGTAGACCATGAGCCGGGCGGCGTGGACCTCGATAGCCGCGTCGGCCAGCGGCCACTGGATCGCTTGATTGGTCCCGATCGGCCGCCCGAACTGGGTGCGGGTCTTGGCGTGGGCGACGCAGGCCTCGAGCAACCGCTGCGCCGCGCCGACCGCGTGCGCCGCTAGACCCATGCGGCCGTAATCGAGCGTCGCGAGTGCGATCGCGAAGCCCTTGCCTTCCTCGCCGACGCGCTGCGACGCCGGCACGCGCATCTCGCGGAAGTAGAGCTGCGCGGTCGTCGAGCCGTGCAGGCCCATCTTCGCGTCGTTCCGTCCGACCTCGAGTCCCGCGGTCGCGCGCTCGACGACGAATGCGGTGATCGCTTTCGAGCCCAGCTTCGGATCGAGCGTCGTGAAGATCACGAACACGTCGGCGATCGGAGCGTTCGTGATGAATGTCTTCGCGCCATCGATCACGTATGCGTCGCCGTCGCGGCGCGCGGTCGTCTTGAGCCCGGCAGCATCGCTCCCCGCGCCCGGCTCCGAGAGACCGTACGCGCCGATCTTTCGCGCCGACAGGAGATCAGGGAGGAAACGCGAGCGGAGCGCATCGGGCCCTCCGATGTCGATCGCCGTCCCGCAGAGTCCCGCCGATCCACCGATGACGTTCCAGAGTGACGCGTTCGCGCGGGCGAGCTGCTCGACGGCGACGCAGTAACCGAGCTTTCCGAAACCCTGACCGCCGACTTCTTCCTTGAAGCCCAGGCCGAAGAGGCCCATACCCGCCATCGCGTCGATCACATGCCTCGGTATTTCGTCCTTCTCCTCGATCTCGCGCTCGAGCGGCGCAAGCTTCTCCTCGACGAATTCGCGGACGGAGCGCTGGAGCATGACGAGCTCCTCGGGAAGGACGGGGTCCATCAAGCGCCCTTCGCGCGCTCGAGTATTTGACGCAGTTCGGCCGGTATCCGTCTCGCGCGGCTGCTCTTGCGGTCGATCATCACCTGGATCGTCGAAACGTCGGCGCAGTGCATGCCATCGGCGCGGTCGATCGCGTATTCCAGAGTCCACGACGAGTGGCGCATCTCCCCGACGCGGACTTTGACGTCGTACTCGTCGTCGAAGCGTAGGGGCGCCTGATAACGCACACGCGCTTCGCCGATCGTGAAGTCGACACCGTGCGCGAGCAGATCGCGCTCATATACGACGCCGAGCTGCCGCAAGAAAGCGATGCGACCGACCTCCGCGAACAGCAGGTAGTTCGCGTAGTAGACGACCCCTTGCAGGTCCGTCTCACCAAAACGCACTCGCTGACGATGCGCGAACGGAAAATCCACGGCCGCTTGGCAGGGTAACGATTTGGCATGCCACCTGCTGCCCCTTCCGGCATGGCTGCATCAACACCCCGCCACGACCACGACACCACGGAGCGCGTCGACCGCTACGAGCGCGAGCGCGTCATCGAACGTCGCGCATACCCAACGCCGGCGAGCGCACCCAACCTCAACCTCGGGCCGACGACCGCGGTGGTCGCGCGGAACGACGTAGTGTGGGCGGTCACGCGCATCGTGACGCTGCTCTTCACCGTTCTCGAGGTGCTTTTGCTCCTTCGCTTCATCCTGAAGATCTTCGGAGCGAACGCGAATCAGCCGCTCGTTTCGGGCCTCTACCGCATCACGGAGCCCCTGGTCCGGCCGTTCCAAGGGATCTTCCCGGAGCCATTGGGGCCACCCGCGCTCGACCTCGCAGCGCTTCTCGCGGTCGCGTTCTTCTTCCTCATCGCCGCGCTGATCGTCGCGGTCGTTCGCGCGATCACCTCACCGCGCAGCACGTAGCCGTCCCTGGGAGCGGCCGCCTTCGGGCGGTCGCTCCCGCGCGGGTACCTCACCTCAATCGGAGTAACGCACTCGATCAGCGCGGGGTGAGACTCCGCAGCTCGTCGATCGCCGCGGGATTCTCAAGCGAGCTCAGGTCCCCCAGATCCTGCTTGCCGAGGTACGCGCCGCGGATCACGCGCCGCAGGATCTTCGCATTGCGCGTCTTCGGGAGCTGTGTGACGAAGCGGACGGCCTCCGGCCGCAGAGGTTTGCCGAGTATCTCCGCGATCTTGTCCTGCACGGACCGCGCGAGCTCGTCCGTCGGCGCGTGGAGCGGGCGCGGCACCACGAACACGACGATCGCCTCGCCCTTTATCTCGTGTGGCACGCCGATCGCCGCCGCCTCGGACACGGCGGGATGCGCGACCGCCGCCGACTCGACCTCCGCCGGACCGACGCGTTTGCCGGCGATCTTGAGCGTGTCGTCGCTCCGCCCCTCGATGTACCAGTAGCCCTCGTCGTCGATGCGCGCCCAATCGCCGTGGACCCAGGTATTCGGAAAGCGAGACCAATAGGTCTGGAAGTAGCGGCCCGCCGCAGTCGACGGGTCACGCCAGAAACCGCGCGTCATGCCCGGCCAGGGCTTGCGGATGACGAGCTCACCCACCGCGCCGCGCACGGACCGGCCCTTCTCGTCGACCACATCCGCGGCCATTCCCGGGCATGGGCCGATGAACGAGCTCGGTTGGATCGGCGTCCAGGTGGTGCAGCCGACGATGCCACCTGAGATCTCGGTTCCGCCGGAGTAGTTGATGATCGGGCAGCGCGACTCGCCGACGTTCCGGAAGTACCACCACCATGGATCCGGATTCCACGGCTCGCCGGTCGATCCGAGGACGAAGAGCGAGGAGCGATCCTTCGCGCGTACCGGGTCCTCTCCGGAGCGCATCAGCCCGCGGATCGCGGTGGGCGAGATGCCGAGATGAGTAACGCGATGGCGCTCGACAAGGGACCACATCCGCGAGGCATCGGGGAAGTCCGGCGTCCCGTCGTACAGCACGATCGTCGCGCCGAGCATGAGCCCGCCCGCGATGAGCCAGGGACCCATCATCCAACCGATGTCGGTCGACCAGAGGATCACGTCGCCTTCCTGTAGGTCGAAGCAGTGCGCGAGGTCCTGCGCCGCCTTCACCGGGAAACCGCCGTGCACGTGCTGCGCGCCCTTCGGCTTCCCGGTCGTGCCCGACGTGTAGATGACCATGAACGGGTCCTCGGCAGACGTGTCGGCGATGTCGAGCACCGCGCCGGCGTGGGTGACGTCGGACCAGAGAACGTCGCGGCCGCGCTTGGGGTACGCGCGTCCCACCCGATCGACGACGACGACCGCGTCGACGGATGGCGCGCCGTCCGCCGCCTCATCGGCGGTCTCTTTCATCGGGACGACCTTCCCCCGGCGATAGAAACCGTCCGCGCAGATCAGCACCTTCGCGTCCGCGTCGCGTAGCCGACCGGCGATCGCCTCCGCGCCGTATCCGGAGAAGATCGGAATGAAGACGGCGCCGATCGCGCCGATCGCGAGGACCGCCACGGCGCATTCGACCGTGAGCGGGAGGAAGACCGCGATGCGGTCACCGCGTTTGGTGCCGAGCGAGCGCAGGCCGGCGGCGAAGCTGGCGACCTGGTCGGAGAGCTCGCGGTAGGTGAGGGTGCGGACCGTGCCCTCTTCGGTTTCGGCGACGATCGCGACGCGGCCGCTGCCGTCTGCATGCCGGAGCGCGGTCGCCACGTAGTTCATCCGGCCGCCGGTCCACCAGGTGGTCCACGGCATGCCGCGCGACGTGTCCAGCACGTGCGTGTACGGAGCACGCCAGGAGATGCGCAGATCCCGCTCGGTCGCGGCCCAAAACCCTTCGAGGTCCTCCGTCGACCAGCGCAGAAGCGCCGCGTAGTCGGTGCAGCCGTTCTTCATCGCGAACGCGCGGAGACGGCTGCGCTCGATGTACTGGGAGGTCGGGGTCCACGCTGCCGCCATCCGCGTCACGTTAGCGTTATCGCGCGGTCGGGACCGGGTCGATCAGCCAGTCGAGGTGCAGCCACACCACGCGGGAGTAGCGCCAGACGAACGGAACGACGGCGAGAAAGAGGACATCTCCCACGACGAGGGCGACGAGAATGTCCCAACCACTCGCGACCCAGACCCCGACAACGATGAGGGCGAGCACCGGGATCCCGATGGCATAGCTCGCGACCATCGCGCCGGTCCAGTACCCGCTCTCGCGCTCGAAGCGCAGTCCGCAGACGGGACAAGGCTCGTTCATGGAGAACATCCCGCGCCAGACACGGCCGGAGAGGCACCGCGGGCAGCGGCCGCGGCAGATCGCCCACGCCCGGCGCATCGCTAGAAGTACTGCAGGATGGCCGCCGCCACCACGATCGCGACGAGGAGGACCCCAATGAGGATGAGGGGCAATAGGTAGAACGCGAGGCCACCGAGGATGAAGATCGCGGTGGCCTGATCGCCCGGTACGCCGTAATGAATCTCGATCGCTCGATGGACGACGAATGCGAGCCACACGAGCATCACGACGCTGATGACGTCGGCGAACGGCGTGAACGGTCCGCCGGCGAACACGATCCCGGCAAGCGATGTCGGCAGCTGATAGACAAGCTCGGCGTACCCGAAGAGGACGAGCAGCGGGCGGTACGGCCGGCCGCGCACCCCGCGGAAGCGCGCGGCCGCGTGGATCGCGCTCGACCCGAGGAGCCAGAGAAAGATCGGCGTCAGCGCCGCCGCGACGACGAGCGCGTCGAACGATCGCTGCAGCACGTAGACGAGCACCGCGGTCCGCTCCACGCCGATCGCCAGGAGGAGCGCATCGACGATCGCACTTCGCGTCGGGCCGAAGACGATGGCGTCGACGTGGACCGTCTGCGAGAGGCGGTACGCGCTGAGCGTCGAGAACGCCATCGCGATCGGGACGCAAGCGAGACCAAAGAACGTGCTCGCACCGAGCGCCCAGGCCGCGAAGGCTCTCGGTCGCCAGCGCTCGGCGACCGTCGCGATCATCTGAAGGCGGAGGTGAGCGCTTCGCGCGTGGCCTGATCGGTCGCGGCATCCACCGCGGTCCGCGCGCGACCCCCGAGAACGGGCGGATCTTCGTCGTGGAGCGATTCGGGCACGGGAGCGCCGAGCATGATGAGGTACTCCATCGACCAGGTTCGCCGGACCGCGTCGAGGTCGTAGCCGCCCCCTCCCATCGCGACCCACGGATACGGAGTGGACGCGAACCAGCTCACCACGTGCTCTCGTGCGTGCGTCGATAGCTGTAGGTCGGTGAGCGGATCGGTGAAGTGCGCATCGATGCCCTGCTGGGTCACGAGAATGTCGGGGCGGAACCGGTCGAGAAGTGGCGGGACGACCGCGTCGAACGCGCGCATGTACGCGAGATCGTCGGTGTACGCCGGGAGCGCGACGTTCACGCTATAGCCGGCGCCCTTCCCGGTGCCCCGTTCGTCGGCGCTGCCGGTGCCGGGAAAGAACGGCCGGCCCAGGCGCGGGATCATGCCGAACTCGTGCAGCGAGATCGTCAGCACCTGAGCCGTGTCGTAGAACGCGGCCTGCACGCCGTCGCCGTGGTGCGCGTCGATGTCGACGTACGCGACCTTCATCCCGCGATCGGCGAGGAGGCCGCAGACGATCGCCGGATCGTTGTAGATGCAGAACCCGGATGCGTTCCGGCGCATCGCGTGATGCAGGCCGCCCGAGCCGTTGAACGCAACGCGCGCGCGGCCGGCGACCACGTCCTCCATCGCGACGAGCGTCGCGCCGGTCGTCAGCAGAGACGCCTCGTGCATGCCGGCGAAGGGCGGGGTATCGCCCCACGCGGAGAGACCCCACGCGGTGTAGTCGAGCTCCGGGTCCTCCGACGCATGCTCGATCGCCTCCACGTACGCGGGGTCGTGGATGCGCTCGAGCTCGGCGCGCGTCGCGAGTCTCGGCTCGAGCACGCGCGCGTTCGGGAGCGCGAATGCGACGCTATAGCCGGCGCCCTTCCCGGTGCCCCGTTCGTCGGCGCTGCCGGTGCCGGGAAAGAACGGCCGGCCCAGGCGCGGGATCATGCCGAACTCGTGCAGCGAGATCGTCAGCACCTGAGCCGTGTCGTAGAACGCGGCCTGCACGCCGTCGCCGTGGTGCGCGTCGATGTCGACGTACGCGACCTTCATCCCGCGATCGGCGAGGAGGCCGCAGACGATCGCCGGATCGTTGTAGATGCAGAACCCGGATGCGTTCCGGCGCATCGCGTGATGCAGGCCGCCCGAGCCGTTGAACGCAACGCGCGCGCGGCCGGCGACCACGTCCTCCATCGCGACGAGCGTCGCGCCGGTCGTCAGCAGAGACGCCTCGTGCATGCCGGCGAAGGGCGGGGTATCGCCCCACGCGGAGAGACCCCACGCGGTGTAGTCGAGCTCCGGGTCCTCCGACGCATGCTCGATCGCCTCCACGTACGCGGGGTCGTGGATGCGCTCGAGCTCGGCGCGCGTCGCGAGTCTCGGCTCGAGCACGCGCGCGTTCGGGAGCGCGAATGTGCCGAGCCGTTCGAGCGTGTCGTGCACGCCCTGGAGCCGCCACGGCTTGAGCGGGTGGTCTGAGCGGTAGACGTGCGATGCGAGACGCGGATCCCAGACGAACCCGGCGGCGGCGCTCATCGCGCCCGCTCGAGCGTCACGAACGAGAACGCGAACGGGTGCCGTGCATCGGCTGGATGCGCGCGCCGCTCGACCTCCCGCCAGTCTTTCGGATCGAGCGGGGGGAAGTACGTGTCGCCCGCGGCCTCGGTGTCGACCTCGGTGAGATAGATGCGATCGGCGCGCGGCAGGAAGTCCTTGAAAACGCCCGCACCGCCGAACACGATGACCTCGGGGACGTCGCCGGCGAGCGCGAGCGCCTCGTCGGTCGTGCGCGCGACGAGACAGCCATCGCAGCGAAACGCCGGATCGCGGGTCAGGACGATGCTTACGCGATCCGGGAGGGGCCTGCCGATCGAGTCGAAGGTGCGCCGCCCCATGATGAGCGGCTTGCCAACGGTGAGCTCGCGCACGCGCCTCATGTCGTCGGGGAGCCGCCAGGGAAGCCGTCCGTCCTTGCCGATGACCCCGCGGCGGTCGCGCGCCACGACGAATGCGATGCGGCTCAAACCGCCATCTTCGCTTTGATCGGCGGGTGGTACTGGTAATTCAGAAGCTTCGCGAACCCGTCGAGGAGAGGACCCGGCGCTTCGCCGCGCTTGGCGCGCGCGACGATCTCGCGGTACCGGGCGACCGCGTCGTCGACGCCGCGAAGCTCGGGATCGAGCCACAGCGCCGGCGCGGGATAGGGCTCGCGCTCGAGCTGCTCGCGCGCCGCGTCCTCGTGATCGCGATAGACGTGCGCGTCAGCGAGCACATGCACGAACTCGTGGGGCTCGAGCTCGACCTCGCGTGCCACCAGGTGCAGCAAAAGCGCGTACTCGGCCATGTTGAAAGGCACCCCGAGCACGAGATCGCACGAGCGCTGATACATCATCAGCGAGACCTTCCCGCCGGCCACGAAGAACTGAAACAGCGCGTGGCACGCGGGCAGTGACGTCTGCTCGAGCTCTCCTGGGTTCCACGCGACCACGAGCATCCGACGGCTCGCGGGCTGCTCGCGGATTTGCCGGATCGTGTCGCGCAGCTGGTCGATGTGCCGCCCGTCGGGTGCGATCCAGTCCCGCCATTGCTGTCCGTAGTTGCGTCCGGCATCGCCGGAAAAACGCGCGCGAGGCTGCCAGTAGTCGGCGAACGCGTTCCCGTCCCAGATGTGCACGCCGAGCGCGTGCAGGTCATTCACGTCGGAGCTTCCGGCAAGGAACCAGAGCAGCTCCGCCACGACGGAGCGGAACGCCAGCCGCTTCGTCGTCACCGCGGGGAATCCAGAGGAAAGATCGAAGCGCATCATCTCGCCGAACACCGCGCGCGTGCCGATGCCCGTGCGGTCGGCGCGGTCGTCACCCTCTTCGAGCGCCTTCCTCAGGATGTCGAGGTACTGCCGCACCCTAAGCGTCCACGCGTCGATGGACGCGGCCGGTGCTGCGAAGCCAGCGGACCGCACCGCTCTCGTCGCGAATGACCTCGCCGCGGACATCCTTGAGCGGACCTTCAAGGCACACGAACTGATCCTCGCCGATGAACGCGACTGGTGACGGCGGAGGGTCGGTGGGTGCGGGCGTCATGCCAAGCAGGTTGTGATAGATGGTGCGGTAGAGCAGCACGCCCTCGCCACCGGCGCGAAGCTCGATATCGGCCCCAGCCGCGGTGTAGCGGGCCACCAGCTCGTCGCGGCGCGTCTTCGTCATCCGGACGTGCTGAGGGGCCGGCTCCTCCACCCCAACGAACGTTTTGAGGGCCCACTTCGTGATCGCTTGATGCAGCAGGGCGCCGCGCGTCGAGTTGGTCTGCACGGCGATGGCAAAGCCGCGCTCCGGCGCGAGCATGAGAACCCCCTGCTGTCCGATGGCCGATCCGCCGTGGTACTGAAGGGTCACGCCACCGACTTCGCGCAGGAACCAGGCGACGCCGACGCCGCGATCGTTGTCGGCAGGCGCCAGGCGCGTGCGCATGAGCTCGAGCGAGCCGACCGAGAGGAGGCGGCCGCCGTCGGAGGTGCGCCCGTCCCCGAGATGGAATCGCGCGTAGGCCAGGAGGTCGCGCACGCTCGAGATCACACCTCCCACCGGCGTGGTGGCGCGCGGGAAGGCATAGGGCCGGGCTACGCGTGGCTGCTCGTCTACGATGGAGTGCCCGGCCGCGACGCGGTGGGTGATCGCTTCGTCGGCGTTGAAGCAGCTTTTCGCCATGCCGAGCGGGATGAACAGGAGCTCCCGCACGGCCGCTTCGTACGTCTTACCTGTGGCCACCTCGATGAGCCGGCCGAGCACCGCGAAGCTCGAGTTCGAGTAATGCCAGATCTCGCCGAGTGGCGTGAGCTGCTCGAGCTCGGCCATCGCCGCGACGTAACGCGCGAGCGCGTCGTCGCCTTTTCCGAAGTCGGCGAAGCAATCGCCGAGCCAGCCGCCGGTGTGCGTGACGAGGTGCCGGAGGGTCGCGCGCTTCGCGGCGTCATCGTCGCGGACCTTGAACTCGGGGAGGTAGCGGCGGATCGGAGAATCCAGATCGAGCGCGCCGCGCTCGACGAGGCGCATGACGACCGTCGCTGTGATCGTTTTGGTGATCGACGCGATCTGGAACAGCGTGTCCGCGTCGACCGGCAGCGGATGCTCCAGATTGGTCACCCCGTACGCGGCGATGTCCTCGTCGCCGTCGTGAAGAACACCGATCGCGATCCCGGGGACGTGGTAGCGGGACATCCCTTCCCGCACCAGCTTCTCGAGCTCAGGCCGCACCCGCGAATTGTGCGCGCGCGCTTAGCTCGGCGTCACCCCACTGACCCAGAAGCATCCGTTACGGAACGCGACCTGTTTCACGAGGAACGGGACCGTCCCCGAGATATCCGCGGTGCTCGAGTCCACGAGGCCTTTCATCGCGTCGATGAGGCCCGGCGGTAGAGGGTCGGCCGCGAGCCGCGACACCTTGAGCGTGAATTTGTCGCCGACCGGCCCACCGACGACGTCCGCGCTCGCGTTGACGGTGATGAACTGCGTCGCGGCCTTCGCGGTCCCGTGAATTCCCCCCGCGTCGATGGTGATCTTCGCATCGCT
>VBGU01000104.1 GCA_005881085.1 Chloroflexota bacterium
CGCCCGACCTTCTTCTACCAGCTGAAGCTGCGTATCGGGATGCAGCTCTACGACGCGCTCTCGCTCGACAAGAGCTTGCCGAGGCGGCAGCACCTCGACCGTGCCGCGACACTCGCCGCGGAACCGACCCTCGAGCCTGACGGGCTCACCGGCGCTTGGCGCTTCTACGACGCGCAGGTGCCGCTTGTCGAGCGGCTCGTCGTAGAGAACCTGGTCGATGCGGCCGAACGCGGTGCGCTCGTCCTGAATCACGCGCGCGTCATCGATTTTCTTCGCGAAGGCGATCGGATCCTGGGAGCGCGCGTTCGCGACACCGTCGCCGAGCGCGACATCGAGGTCCGCGCTCGATTCACCGTCGTGGCGACCGGACCGTGGCTCGATCGCACGATCGCGCCGCTCCGCAAGAGATCAGATCCGCTCCTCCGCCTGACGAAGGGCGTCCACATCGTCACCCGGCGCGCGGTGCAGCAGGCGCTTCTTCGTATTGCCATGGCTCGACGCGACGATAGTCGGGACGACCGACACCGATTACACAGGCGATCCGGGCAACGTCGTCGCGAGCGAGGAGGACGTCCGGTACCTCCAGAACGAAGCACGTCGCGCCTTTCCGAGCGCGCCGTTTGATGACATCCACTTCACCTGGGCCGGGGTCCGCGCTCTCGTGCGCGAGGAGGGCGTGAGCGAAGGGCAGGTCTCACGCAAGCACGCGCTCTTCGATCACGCCACAAGAGAAGGCGTGGAGGGCGTTCTCTCAGTCGTGGGCGGGAAAATCACCGCGTACCGGGCGATCGCGGATGAGGTCGTCGATGCGGTGAGCCGACGGCTTTCTCGGAACGGGCGGTCGCGGACCGCTGACGAGCCACTCCCTGGCGCACGGGCCGTCGACCTTGCCGCGCGGCCAGGCGACATCACGCTCGACGCGGCGACGCGCGCGCACCTCACCTCGATCTATGGAGGCCGTGCCCGGGAAGTCCTCGACCTCGCGCGGACCGATCCCTCGCTCGCGTCACCACTCTGTCCGCACCACCGTGGCATCGAAGCCGAGGTCGTCCACGCCGTACAGAGCGAATGGGCCGAGAGCCTGGGTGACGTTCTTCTGCGTCGCAATGCGCTCGGTCTTTCGGCGTGCCAGGCACTCGATTGCGTGGAGCGCGTCGCTGACCGCGTGGGTACGCTACTCGGCTGGGACCAGGACCGGCGCCGCAAGGAGATCGAGGCCTACCGGCGAGAGGTCGAGCCGATGCGCCGTTTCAGCACGGAGTGACCGCGGTCCTCGCGCTCGATCAAGGCACGACCGGTTCGAGCGCGATCGTCTTCGATGAGGCCGGCGCGATCCGAGGAAGCGCCGATCGCGAGATCAGGCAGTCGTATCCCGCATCGGCGCATGTCGAGCACGACCCAGACGAGATCTTCGCGACGACGATCGCGGTCGGACGCGATGCGCTTGCGCGCGCCGGCATCGCCGCGAAGGACGTCGCCGCCATCGGCATTACCAACCAGCGCGAAACGACGGTCGTGTGGGAGCGCGCGACGGGCCGTCCCATACACCCCGCCGTCGTCTGGCAGAGCCGGGCGAGCGCCGCGATCTGCGAACGACTTCGCGCCGCGGGCCACGAGAAGCTCGTACGCGAGCGGACCGGCCTCGTGATCGACGCGTACTTCTCCGGTACGAAAATCCGTTGGATCCTCGACCAGGTCCCGGGCGCGAGCTCGTCTGCGGAACGATCGACACCTGGCTCGTGTGGAATCTCACCGGCGGCCGCACGCACGCGACCGATGTCTCGAACGCGTCGCGAACACTCGTGTTCGACATCCATCGCCGAGCGTGGGACGACGACCTCCTCGGGTTGCTCGGTATCCCGAGATCGATGATGGCGGCGCCGGTGCCGTCGAGCGGGGTCGTCGGGGAGACCGAGGCGCGTCACTTCGGCGCGCCCGTACCCATCGCGGGGATCGCCGGGGACCAGCAGGCCGCGCTGTTCGGTCAGACGTGCTTCGTCGCCGGAGAGGCGAAAAACACATACGGGACCGGCTGTTTCCTTCTCGTGAATACCGGTGAGCGCGCCGCTGCGGCGAGCGGCGGCCTCCTCACAACGATCGCGTGGGACATCGGCGCCGGCGTCCGCTACGCGCTCGAGGGAAGCGCGTTCATCACCGGCGCGGCGGTCCAGTGGCTCCGCGACGGCCTCGGGATCATCGCGACAGCCGCCGAGACGGAGGCGCTCGCGGCGAGCCTCGTCGGCAACGACAACGTGTACCTGGTGCCCGCGTTCACGGGCCTCGGCGCGCCACATTGGGACATGTACGCGCGCGGTTTGCTGATAGGGATCGAGCGCGGGACGACGCGCGCGCACATCGCTCGTGCGACGCTCGAGAGCATCGCGTACCAGACGCGGGATCTCATCGAGGCGATGCGCGGCGCGGGTCAAGCGATCGAGGTGCTTCGTGTCGACGGCGGCGGGACGACGAACGGTTTCTTGATGCAGTTCCAGGCGGACATCGCGGGAATTCCCGTCGAGGTCGCGGCGATCCGGGAGACGACAGCGCTCGGTGCGGCGTTCCTGGCGGGACTCGCGACCGGTGTTTGGAAGACGCCCGACGAGCTGCGGCGCCGGCGGACCGTCTCCGCGCGGTTCGAGCCGCGGATGTCGGCCGACGAGCGCGAAAGCCTTTACGCAGGGTGGCTGCGCGCGGTCGAACGAGCACGCGGATGGGCCCTGTCCTAGTCCTTCGGCACGCGCTCGGGGAAGTCCGACATGATCCCGTCGACGCCCCACTCGCGGAAGCGCGCGATCTCGCGCGGCTCGTTCACCGTCCAGGCGTTCACCTTCACGCCCGTGGCGTGCGCCGCCTTCACGATCTCCGGCGTCACGTATGTGCGATTGGGATGAAGAGCCCAGAGACGCATACCGCGCGCGCTCTCCATAAGTGACGATCGATCGGGCGAATCGGCGAAGATGAACGCGCGCCGCACCGCGGGTCCGGCAACGCGGCATCCCTCGAGTGCCGCCCACCAGAAGCTCGACACGTATGCATCGGGGTCTCGGCGCTCGGCCAGGAGCTTGCCAACGGAACCACCCGTCTCCTGGGCGGCCTTCTCGCTCATCTCGGATTTGAGCTCGACGTTCACGCCCAGCTTGCCGCGGCAGAAGTCGAGCACCTCTTGGAGCGTCAGCTTCAGGTCTGGGCCCGGCCGGTCGTGGGAGATCAAAAGACGCCCGTCGTCGGCAAGCCACACATCCGTCTCGATCTCGTCGCACCCGAGCTCAAGCGCCTTCGCGAACGATTCGATCGTGTTCTCGGGCGAATGTCCCTTGGCCCCGCGATGGCCTATCCGGCGCACGGCCCTAGCGTCCCACATCCCTGCGACGCATAACGACGAGGGCTACAGCCGTCCCGGCGACGCCGATCGCGATCAACGTGGCAATCCCACCCCAGTCGTCCTTCGACATCGGCGATCCGTACAAGGCGTAGAGCGAGATGTTGCTCACCCAGTCGGGCCATTGGAAGAGTGGCGCGAATTGCTGCGCGAAGTACCCCACCACTGCCAGTGTGCCCAGGGCGGCGACGGCCACCCGTGGCCGCCAGCCCACGAGCGCGTGACCGATACCAGCGAACGCGTAGGCGACTGGCAGTACAGCCGCGGAGGCGAAGACGAAGCGGCTTGCGGGCAGGCTGATCCCCGTGGACGTCGCGGTCAGGTACACCGCGAGCGAGCTGAAGGCCACGACGACAGCGCAGGCGACGACGACCGCCGCGATCCGTTCGACCACGACCCGCGGGCGCGACACCGGCGCGCTCAGGATCATTTCGAGCCGACCCTCTGCGTCATCGGCTGCCCATCCATTGACTTGCGCGACGACGAAGAGCGAGATGAGCAGCAAGAGCGTCGAGAACCAGATCACGCCGACGAAGTCGGCATAGGCGTTGATGCCGGCGCGCTCGAAATACGCCCGGAGCAGCGGAATATCCGAGCTTCCGAGGGCGTCGACCATGACCTTGGTGATCGAGGTCAGGAATCCCGCGAGGACCGCCAAACCGAGAGCCCACGCGACGATCCACACGCGCTGCTGATCCACCATCGCGAGGACGGGCAGACGCAGAAGAGGATCTCGCGCGGGACGCCACTCGACCATCGCCTTGCCGGCCGCACCGCGAAAGAGCGGGCCGCCAATGTCCCGACGAACGAACGCGAGGATCGCAAGGACGACGAGAACCAGCGCACTCACGGCAAGCGCGGCGGTAGCGACGGTGTCGAGGGAGCCTCCGCGGAGGAGTGGCGTGCTCCGCTCATACAGATAGAACGGGGACAGCCAGCGGACCGCACCGACA
The DNA here is from genome assembly GCA_005881085.1 of Chloroflexota bacterium. Taxonomy (GTDB): domain Bacteria; phylum Chloroflexota; class Limnocylindria; order P2-11E; family P2-11E; genus 3-1-20CM-2-70-9. Next base: position 4,333 of record VBGU01000104.1, read on the forward strand.
TCGAGGCCCGACCGGGCGGCGGCATTGAGCATGAAGAGCACCAGCACGACGATCGCTGAGATTCCGGTGGCGCTTCGCCGTGTCGTCACAACCTGGGCGACGAGGAGCGCGAGTGCGAATACGAACATCGTCAAGATCCACATGGCCAAGCCCTGAAGTGCGAGGGGACCGAGAGACAAGGGCTCCTGCCCGATGGCCGCGCCGACGTCGGTCACGGCGAGCATGAAGGCGATCGAGAGCGCGGCCACCGCGGCGAAGCCGGCGACGCGCGCCGCGATGAGGCGCATGCGGGAGACGCCCGTCGAGAGCCACAGCTCGACGAAGCCGCGCTCCTCGTCGCCGCGGCCGGCGCCGGTGCCGGCCAGAAGTGCCCAAAACGCGTAGATGAGCACGGCTGAGCCGAACCAGCGCCAGGTCAGATAGCCCGCCATCGTGTCGAGCTGAGCCGGAACCGGAAGCAGGTATGTGAGCTGGCGCGCGAGGAGCTCCATTTGCTGCGCGAAGAGCGCCCGCGCGGCCGGTGTGTCGCCCGCGATCTGCGCGAACCCGATCGCGTTGAGCAGCCCGCCTGCCGCGACCACCAGTGCGGTCATCAGGAGACTGGTGCGGTGTGAGCGCACGGCGAGCCGGAGGAGGGTCATGCGGCTGCGGCCGCCGCTCCCCCCTCACTCACTGGTAGAACCCGAGGAAGATCTCCTCGAGCGACGGCTCGCGGCTCTCGAACTTGGTGACGCGCGAGCTCGCGAGCATGGCCAGCAACGGCTCGAACGCACCGCGGAACATCCCGCTCACACGGTGATCTTCGATCTCGATCTGTTCGAATCCGGGGACCGCACGGATGCGCTCGATCGGTGGCGTCTCCGCGAACACGATCTCCACGCGATGCGCTCGCATACCCGCGAGCTGGTCGAGCTGACCGACCGTCGCGAGGTGGCCCTCGCGCACGATCCCGACCCGATCGCACACGTGCTCCACCTCGGAGAGGACATGCGACGAGATAAAGATCGTCGCGCCACGGACGCGGGCATCGCGGACCAGCCCGTAGAACTCCTGCTGGTGGAGCGGATCGAGTCCGCTCGTTGGCTCGTCGAGGATGAGCAGTGCCGCCTTCGGCGCGAATGCCAAGAGCAGGGCCAATTTCTGCTTGTTGCCGTGCGAGTACTCGCGGTACTTGCGGCCGAGGTCGAGATCGAGACGTTTCGCGATCGCCTCGACCTCGCTGTCGGTCACGTCGCCGCGGAGACCCGCGATATACGCCACGATCTCGGAGCCTCGCCAGCCGCCGAATTGCGGCAGCTCGCCCGGGACGTAGCCGATCTTGTGCTTCAAGGCCACTCCGTCGCGGTCGGCGTCGAGCCCGAGGACCGTTGCCGACCCTCGCGTTGCGTGGATGAGGCCCATAAGGAGCTTGATCGTCGTTGTCTTTCCCGCCCCGTTTGGCCCTAGGAACCCGAAGACCTCGCCCTCTTCGACGGTGAGGTCGAGGTCGAAGATGCCGTGACCAGCCCCGTAGTCCTTTGTCAACCCATTCGTCGAGATCGCGTCTGTCATGCAGAGCTCTCCGTTTTCTCCCATTTCACGCGGCCGTGCTGCACGCTCACCGTCACGAACGTCCCGCCACCGAGGACCCGCTCGTCAAAGAGCTTCATGCGCCGGGTCGCGAGCCGGTAGAAGCGGAACGCGGGCAGATCGCCCTCGTAGGCGCGGAACCGCTTCGCGTAAAGGCGTTCGGCCTCGAGCGAGAGGGGACCCCGAAGCTCGCGCGCCCGCCCGAAGACCTGGATCCCGCGGTCGGATCCACCCCACGTTTGCGTCGACCGGAAGACCGCGACGGCTGCCGAGCCGGTCGCGCGCACGTTGCGCGAGTGCGTCGCATCGGGCGCCGAGAGCCAGACGATCTCGTACCGGGTTCCCCACGCGAAATATGCCGTGTTGATGTGGGCGCGCCCGCCGGACGAGACCGTCGCGATCGCGCACAGCTTCGACTCGTCGAGGAGCCGTCGCGCGATCGCCGCGAGGCGCGAGCTCGGCGGATGGTTCGAGGACCGCTCGATCGGCATGTGCACATGATGAGAGCACTCGGCCTACGCTTCACGGAGTGGCAGACCGGTTCGTCACCCGGGGATTCGTCGGGCGTCGGGAGCCGGCGGGGTCAGCCCAGGCCGCTCGGATCCCGCCCGGTCAGCACCTGGTCAAGGACTTCCCCGTCCTCTCGGCCGGTCCGACGCCGCGGACGCCGCTGGCATCGTGGTCATTCAAGATCGAAGGCCTCGTCACGGAGCCGGTCTCGTGGGGATGGGATGAATTCCAGAAACTTCCCGCGCAGGACTTTGTGAAGGACATCTCGTGCGTGACGAAATGGACGAAGCTCGACACCCACTGGCGTGGTGTGAGCGTCGATATCCTGCTTGAGCACGTCGAGCTGAACAGGCGTGCGGCGTTCGTGACCGCGTTCTCCGACGGCGGGTACACAACGAACATCCCGCTTCCCGATCTCATCGACGGCCAGGCGTTCGTCGCGTACGACTACGAGGGCAAGCCGCTCGCGCCCCAGCACGGCGGACCCGCACGCCTCGTCGTGCCGCACCTGTACTTCTGGAAGAGCGCGAAGTGGGTGCGCGGCCTGCGGCTGATGGAGCGTGACGAGCCCGGCTTCTGGGAATCGCTCGGATACAACAACCACGGTGACCCGTGGAAAGAAGAGCGGTATACCGGCGACTGACTGATGAAACGTACGCTCGAGTGGCAGATCGCCACGGTCACGAGTCTTCGAAACGAAACACCCGAGGTGAAGACGCTCACGCTGAGCCTCCCTGACTGGACGGCGCACCGGCCCGGGCAGCACTACGACGTCCGCCTCACCGCAGAGGACGGCTACTCGACGCAACGGAGCTACTCGGTCGCATCCGAGCCAGAACGCAAGGGAGAGATAGACATCACCGTCGAGCGGATCGCCGACGGCGAGGTCTCCGCCTTCCTGCTCGACACCGTGGGCGTCGGCGATCGCTTTGAGGTCCGCGGTCCGATCGGCGGGTATTTCGTCTGGGACAAGTCGCTCGGCGGTCCGCTGCTGCTCGTCGGTGGTGGGTCGGGAGTCGTCCCCCTCATGGCGATGCTTCGGCACCGCGCAGTCGCGGGCGTGAAGGATCCCGCGCGGCTTCTCTACAGCGCGCGAAGCTACGAGCAGATCATTTACCGTCAGGAGCTCGAGATGCTCGCTCAAAAGAATGGCCTCACCGTCGCGTACACGCTGACCCGGACCCAGCCCTCGGGCTGGAAGGGTTACACGCGACGGATCGACGATGCGATGCTGAAAGATGTGAGCGCACCGCTCGGTCCGAACGCCCTCGCGTACATATGCGGCCCGACCGCGCTCGTCGAGGTCGCCGCGGACGGCCTCGAGCGCGTGGGACTGCCCGCCGAACGCATCCGCACCGAACGCTTCGGGCCGAGCGGCACATGACCAGTCCGAAGGACGAAATGGTGCTCGACGGCAACGCGGTCGCGGGCACGCTTGCCGAGATCTACGGTGACGACATGACGACCGTCCTCGCCGAATGCACGAGCTGCGGAAACGTCGATCACATCGGCGGGCTGATCGCATACGTCCACGCGCCGGGCATCGTGCTGCGGTGCACCGCCTGCGCGACGATCATGATCCGCATCGTTCAGACGCCGAAGCGCACCCTCGTTGACGTCCGCGGAAAGCGCATACCACCGCCCCCTTGATCTTCTGGGGACGCGGCGACCGCATCGAGCCACCGCCCGAGCGGCGCCAGGTTCGTCGAATACCCCGCGTTCTGGGATCGTCTTTCCGCCTCGTCTGGGAGGCGGCGCCGGGCCGGTTCCTCACGAGCCTCGCCCCGCAGATCGTGACCGCGATCACGACGGGGGCGCAGCTCGTGATCACGAGAGACCTCATTGCCGCGGTCCTCGCGACCGGGAGCGGAGGCGACCTCGGCCGCGTCGGGACGCTCCTCGGCGAGATGATCGGGCTGAGCCTGATCTCGAGCGCCGCGGGACTCGTCCAGAACCAGCAGCAGTCGATGCTTTCCGCGATCGTCGAGAGGCACACGAACTCGGTCCTGCTCGATCGGATCATCGCCATCGACCTCAAGCGCTTCGAGACTCCCGAATTCCAGGACCTCCTGCGCCGCGCGATGAACGCGATGGGGCGGATGATGGGAGTCACCGGTTCGGCGATCGGACTGGCGCGCAGCCTGTTCCTCATCATCGGCGTCGCCGCGGCCCTCTACATCCTGCAGCCGATCCTGCTCGTGCTCGCGATCGTCGGCTTCGTCCCAATGTGGCTGGCGAGCGCCGCGAGCAGCCGCCAGACCTATCACTTCTGGCGATCGATGACGCCGAACGAGCGCAAGCGGAACTACATCTTCGGCCTCTTCACGAGTCGCGAGTACGCCAAAGAGCTGCGTGCGTTCGCTCTAGCTCCGTACATGCGCAACCTGTACGAACGGCTTTCCAACGAACGCTTGAAGGAGCTCGCCGCGAACCTGCGCAAGCGCGCTCGCTACCAGATCATGAGCACCGGCGCGTCGTCGCTCGTGACGGCACTCACGTACGGAGCACTCGCGTATCTCGTGATCGAGCACCGCATCGGTGTCGCGGAGGCCGGCGCGGCTGTCGCCGCGAGCCAGCAGCTCTCAGGGCAGCTCTCGAGCGTCGTCAGCAACATGACGCAGCTCTACGAAGCGAGCCTCTTCCTCGAAGACTGGGAAGAGTTCAACTCGCTCGCGCCCGCACGCGCGCCGGCGCTTGCCGAACGCGCCGCGCCGTTCGATCGCATCGACCTCGACCATGTGTCCTTCCGTTATCCGCCATCGGCGTCGAAGGACGGCGGCCCGGCGCTTCCGTCGCGCCTCGCGCTCGACGATGTGTCGCTCGAGATCCGGGCCGGCGAAGTGATCGCTCTTGTCGGCGAGAACGGATCGGGTAAGACCACGCTCGCGAAGGTGCTCTCGGGTCTCTACCGCCCCGACTCCGGCCGCATGCTCTGGGACGGCGAGGACGTGGCGGCGCACGATCAGAGCTGGATCTACGAGCGCGTTGCCGTGCTGTTCCAGGATTTCGCGCGGTTCATGCTCACGGTGCGCGAGAACATCGGGCTCGGCCGTGTGGAGAACCTCGAGGATCTCGAATCCATCATCCGATCGGCGGAACGGGCCGGCGCCGATTCGTTCGTGAACGCGTGGCCCGACACGTACGACACGGTGCTGGGGCCATATTTCATGGGCGGGAAGGACGTCTCGATAGGCCAGTGGCAGCGCATCGCCCTCGCCCGCGCCTTCTTCCGAGATGCTCCGCTCGTCATCCTGGACGAGCCGACCGCGGCGCTCGACGCGCGCGCCGAGCACGATCTCTTCACGCGGATGCGCGACCTCTTCAGCGGTCGCTCCGTCCTGCTCATCTCGCATCGGTTCTCTAGCGTCCGCTCGGCCGACCGCATCTACGTCCTACACGAGGGTCGAGTCGTCGAGAACGGAACGCACGACGAGCTCATGCACCTCGGCGGACGCTACGCCGAGCTCTTCACCATGCAGGCATCCGCGTATCTCGCACCGAGCCGAGAGCGGGTGGCTCCCTAGCGCGAGGAGGTTACCGTGGGCTCGCATCTAGAAGTGCGGCTCATCGGACGCTACAGTCGGAACGGATGAGGAAGGGCGCGCCGCACATACTCTCGTTTGCCCTCGTCGCGGTCCTGCTCGCCGCATGCAGCTCTCCCGTCGCGACGCCGGGCGCGTCGACGCAAACGCAGACCGCCGCACCGGTGCCCACCGTCGAACCGACGCTCGCTCCGGACGCTCCCTGCAGGAACTGCTGGCCGCTGACCGGCAAGCCGCTGAAGCTCGCTGCGGCGGACAAGCGGGCTCTCCTGGTGAAGATCGACAACGTCCCTCTCGCGCGCCCCCATTACGGGCTCACGCAGGCCGACATGGTCTTCGAGATCCTGGTCGAGGGCTTCGCGACGCGGCTTGCCGTTGTCTTTCACTCGCAGGACCCGCAAACGATCGGAAACATCCGCAGCGCACGTCTTGCCGATCGATCGCTCACGCCGATGGTCCGAGGCGCCCTCGTGTACTCAGGAACGTCCGCGTATGAGATGCCGCTGATTCAGGGCGACGCGGCGAACGGGAAGTACGTCGACCTCTCGGCCGACTACACCAGCGGCTATTACCGCGTGACCTTCCGACCGGGTCCGTACAACATGTTCACGAGCGCCGCCGCGATGCGGCAGGCGATCGCGGCGCACGGCGCCGACACACCGCAGCAGATCCCGTCGTGGGGATTCCTCGCGGCGACCGATCATGTGGCAACGATCGCGGGCATGGCCGGCGGAGTCGCCGCGACGGAGCTCACGATCCCGTACC
>VBGU01000105.1 GCA_005881085.1 Chloroflexota bacterium
GACGGCCCGCTCCCGCTCGCGGAGCGGCATCCGCTCGAGGAATTCCGCGAGCGTGCGCGGGACGGTCTTGTCGGATTCGGTGTTCAGGAGATCGTGTCGTACTCGCTCATCGATCCGGCCTGGCTGAAGCAGCTCACGGCCGATGGCTCGTGCATCGCGCCGGAACCGTTGCGCGTCGTCAACCCCACCACCGTTGCTCAATCCGCGGCGCGGCCGACCTTGCGCGCGAGCCTCCTCGACACGGCGCGTCGAAATCTGCGCCACCGCGCTTCGGTCGCCATCTTTGAGATCGCACCTACATATCTGCCGAGGCGCGCGGACCTTCCCGAGGAGCGCTGGACGATCGGGATCCTGCTTGCGGGAAATGCGCAGCCCGCCAAGGACGGCGAGACATGGCTGACGGCCGAGCGCCCCTTCGACGTTCGCGACCTCCAGGGGATCGTCGCCGGCCTTGAGGATCTGCTCGACGTGAGCGTCTCGGGCGAGCGACGCGACGCGCCCGGTCTTCATCCGGGACGCAGCCTGGCCCTCGCGCACGGCGAGACGACTTACGTCACCGTCGGCCAGCTCGATCCGCGGGTCGCCGAGATGTGGGAGCTCCCGGCCGAGACGTTCATCGCCGAGATCGACCTGGCCACCTGGCAGGAGTCGTCGCGACCGCCGCGCGTCGCCGCGCCGCCGCGGTTCCCGGCGGCCCTCCGGGACCTCGCCGTGGTCGTAGACGAGGCCACACCGTACGGCGATGTCGAGCGCGAGATCCGCGCCGCGGGAGGAAAAGACCTCGAGTCCATCGCGCTCCTCGACCTCTACCGCGGTCAGCAGACCGGAGCGGGTAAGAAGTCCTTCGCCGTGCGCGTCACGTTGCGGTCCGCCTCAGGAACCCTCGGTGAGGCCGACGTCGAGCGGCTCGTCAAACGAGTCACCGGGCGTCTCCAACACGCCCTTGGAGCGACGATCCGCGACTGAGTCGCGCGGGTGCGGTCAGACCAGGACTGAACCGGCGCGCAGCCCAGACGGTACCCAGATAGACTCGGCGGCTAGCGCCAGGGAGGTGTGTGAACTAGTGGAGAAACGTTACGTGCGCAGAGGATTTGCGCTCGCTGTCACAGCGGCAATGGCATTCGCGGCATGTACACCGACTCCAGGGGGAACGTCATCGCCCACGCCGGGTGGGAGCGCCAGCGCGAGCGTGGCGCCGGCCGCGCGAGGCGCCGGTGGCGACCTCAAGATTCTTTACTGGCAGGCGCCGACGATCCTGAACCCGCACCAGGCGGGAGGCACGAAGGATAACGACGCATCGCGTTTGATGATCGAGCCGATGGCCGCGTACGGGCCGGATGGCAAGCCCATAGCGGTCCTCGCGGCCGAGATACCGACGGTCGCCAACGGCGGCGTGTCCAAAGACCTCACGACGGTCACCTGGAAGCTGAAGCCCGGCCTCAAGTGGTCCGACGGCTCCGCTTTCTCGAGCGCCGACGTGGTCTTCAGCTGGACATACCGGTGCGACAAGGACAGTGCGACCACGACGTTCTCGAAGTGCGCGGACGTCGCGTCGGTGAAAGCGTCGGACCCGAACACCGCCGTCGTGACCTACACGGCGCCGAACGCCAACTTCTACCTCTGGGGTGTCGGCTCGACAGAGGGCATCCTCCAGCAGACGCAGTTCAAGGACTGCGTCGGGACGAAGGCAAAGGACTGCCCCGCGAACCTCAAGCCCATCGGGACCGGTCCCTATAAGCTCGTCGAGTTCAAGCCCGGTGATGTCACGACCTACGACATCAACCCGAACTACCGCGACGCGAACAAGCCGTACTTCAAGACGGTCACGCTCAAGGGCGGCGGCGATGCCGAGTCGGCGGCGCGGGCCGTGTGCCAGACCGGTGACATCGATTACGGCTGGAACCTCAACGTCCCGCTCAGCGTGCTTCAGCCGATGCTCAGCGCGGCCGATTCCAAGTGCCAATTCCCCATCTCGTACAACGCTCTCGAGCGCGTCACCCTCAACTTCGCGAACCCCGACGCAGCGCTGGGTGCCAAGCGCTCGGAGCCGGATACCAAGCACCCGTACCTGTCGGACATCCACGTCCGCCGTGCTCTCGCGATGGCGTCGAACCGCGCCCAGATCGCCGAGAAGCAGTACGGCAAGCCGGGAGGGGAGGCGTACTGCAACGTCGCCGTCTTCCCGCGCTCGAAGAACACCGACAGCCTCGACGTCTGCAAGTACGACCTCGCCGCGGCCGAGAAGGAGCTGCAGGACAACGGCTGGGTCAAGGGAACGGACGGCATCCGCGCCAAGGGCAACGTGAAGCTGGTGATCAGCTACATCACGACGACCAGCGCCATCCGCCAAAACAATCAGCAGATCCTCAAGGCGGACTGGGAAAAGATCGGCTTCAAGGTCAACATCTCTAACTCCATCGCGGACACCTTCTTCACCAACACCGCCCCGGACGGATACGCGAAGTTCTTCGCGGACCTCCAGGAATTCGCCTCGTCCCAGGACCCCGACGCGACGGACTTCATGGACAGCAACTACACCTGCGCGAACGTCACCGGCCAGGCGAACAACTGGAACAACGGCAACACCGGCCGGTACTGCAACCCCGATTACGACGCGGTCATCAAGTCGCTCAAGGCGGAGACCGATCAGGCCAAGCGGGACGCACTCGTGATCCAGGCCAACGACATCCTGGTCAAGGACGTCGCGGTCATCTCGCTCGTCAACCGGACCGCTCCGACCGCGAACGGCTTCGCAAAGACCCTGAAGGGTGTCAAGCAGTCACCCTTCGAGTCATCGCTCTACGACATCGCGGACTGGAGCAAGTAAGCGAGTCGCGAGCACATAGTGCTGGGTGGCGCCGTGGATGATCTCCACGGCGCCGCTCTCATTTCGGGGGTGGGAGACTAGAGAGCGATGGGACGGTTCGTGGCGAGACGCCTCCTGGTGGCGATCCCGACGCTGCTGGCGATCAGCTTCGTCATGTACGCCATCCTGGCCCTTGCGCCGATCGACCCGCTCGCGGGGTTCGCCGCCGATCCGCGGGTCCCGCCGGAGGTGCGCGAGAACATCCGGCGCTCGCTCGGCCTGGACGAAGCCTGGCCGTACCGCTACGTCAAGTGGCTCCTGGCGGCGGTCCAGGGCAACTTCGGGATTTCGTTTGTCTCGCGCTCGTCCGTTTCAGACCTGCTCTGGCAGCGCCTTCCCACCACCCTCGCCGTGGTCGGAGTTGCGTACATCGTCGGCGTCATCATCGCGCTGCCGGCGGGGATCCTCTCCGCGGCGCGCCGGAATACTGTCACCGATCACGTCATCTCCCTGTCGGCCTACATCGGCTTCTCGGTCCCGACGTTCTTCACCGGAGTCCTCCTCATCATCATCTTCAGCATCAAGCTGCATTGGCTGACGTTCCTGTACGACTCACGGGTCACGGTCCACGATCTCGACTCGCTGGTCGTCCAGATCAAGCAGTCGATCATGCCCATCGCCGTCCTGGGACTGTTCGACGCCGCGATCCTGACGCGGTATATCCGCGCCTCGATGCTGGAGAACCTTCCGCTCGACTACGTCCGCACAGCGCACGCGAAAGGTCTCGCCGAGAGACTCGTGGTGCTCCGCCACGTCCTGCGGAACAGCCTCATCCCCGTGGTGACGCTTGTCGCTCTCGGTGTGCCCGCGGTATTCGGCGGCGCGATCGTGACCGAGCAGATCTTCCATGTTCCTGGCATCGGCGCGCTGCTGATCACGTCCATCGGCAACGGCGACACCCCCGTCGTCACGGCGGTCGTGCTGATCTTCGCGGTCCTCGTGGTCGGGTTCAACCTGATCGCGGACGTGCTGTACGCGGTCCTCGATCCACGGGTGAAGTACACCTGATGGCCACCGCGGCGAAGGTCAGCCCTGCCAGTGCCGGCCGCAGCGCGGTCGTGCTGCGCGCCCAGCGCTCACTGTGGCAAGACGCGTGGCACACGTTCTCGCGCGACCGCCTCGCCGTCACGGGACTCGTCGTGCTCGCGGTCATTACTCTCGGCGCGCTCGTCGGACCGTATGTATGGTCCGATCAGGGCAAGGAGATCGATTTCGGGCTGTCGTTGAGTGGACCTTCGCTCGCGCATCCCTTCGGCAACGACGATCTCGGCCGCGATCTGCTCGCGCGGGCGATGCTCGGCGCGCGCGTCTCGCTCGCCGTCGGGGTCTCGGCGGTGGTGCTGGCGATCACCCTCGGGACTACGATCGGCGCGGTCGCGGGCTACTTCGGCAGGCTCGACAACCCGCTTATGCGCCTGACCGACCTGTTCCTCTCGCTCCCAGTTCTGCCGCTGCTCCTCGTGCTCGTGTACCTGTTCAAGGACACGCTGCAGCGGACCATCGGGTTGGAGCTCGGGACCTTCATCATGATCGTCAGTGTCATCGGGTTCCTAAATTGGATGCCAACGGCGCGGCTGGTCCGGGCCTCGTTCCTCACCCTCAAGCAGCGCGAATTCGTCGAGGCGGCGCGATCCGTCGGAGCGCCTCACGGCCGGATCATCTTCCGGCACATCCTGCCCAACTCGCTGAGCCCCGTTCTCGTCGCCGCGACGATCGGGATCGGCGGCGCGATCATCACCGAGTCCACGCTCTCGTTCCTGGGCCTCGGTTTCCCGCCCGATCAACCTACACTCGGCCGGATCCTTTACGAGGCCGTGAACTACCTGGACTTCGCACCGCACTGGGCGATCGTGCCGGGGCTCGCGATCTTCCTCATCGTGCTCGCGATCAACTTCATCGGTGACGGCCTCCGCGACGCACTCGACCCCAGACGCAAGATCTGAGTCCACCGTCAAAATCCGCTTCCCTCGCGTGAACCGTATGGTCGGCTGTCCGCTACCGGCATCGGGAGGGTCCCGTGATCGGACGGACCGGGTGCCACCTGACGGAGGAGCAGCTCGTGCAGGTGCTGCTCGGCACTGCCGCTGTCGCCGAGTGCCTGGAGGTCGAGCGCCACGTACGCGGGTGTGCGCGATGCGTGCGCATCCTGCGCGGCCTGGAGCTGGCCGCATCGGCGTACGACCGGGCCTTCGCGACGCTCAGGGCTCGCCGGGCGCGCATCGCGGCGGGGCGCGCCTGCATTGCCGCGGCGACGGAGCCCCGCGTCGGGTTGGGCCTGGACTTTTCGGGGCGAGTGCTCCGACTCAAGCTGGCCGAGGCCGCAGTGGCGCTCGGGGTCATGACCTTTGCGGTCGTCGGATCTCTCACCGTCGAACTTTCTTGCGCAATCGCGCCGTTGCCCTCGCGAGCCATCCTTCAGGCTCCGGCGGCCGCCGCGCCGCAGCCCGAGGATCCGGAAGGGATCCGGGCCGCGCGGCTCAAGGACGCCGAGGTCGGAGACATGGTGTTCACGGTCACGGCCGGCAGTCCCTACTGAGCGTGTTGTCCTACATAGCCCGCTGTCGCGCGTGAAGGGCATTGGTCGGCGTCTCGCGCGGTCTTTCTACGCGCGCCCGACCGCTCGGGTCGCGCGCGATCTGCTCGGAAAGGTCCTCGTCTACGATGGCCCGGCCGGTCGCCGCGCAGCGCGGATCGTCGAGGTCGAGGCGTACCTTGGCGATCGCGACCCGGCTTCGCACGCGTATCGCGGACTGACGCCGCGGACCGCGCCGATGTTCGGACCTCCCGGAAGGAGTTACGTGTATTTCGTGTACGGCATGTATCACTGCCTGAACGTCGTGACCGAGAGCGATGGTGTCGCCGGCGCGGTGTTGCTGCGGGGCGCCGAGCCGCTCACCGGCTTCGACGAAGCCGCGCCGCGCGCGCTGGCCGGCCCCGGCAAGCTCGCGCGCGCCTTCGGGCTCACGACAAGACACACGAACCTCGACCTCGTGCGCTCGGGCCTGTCGATCCACGACGCGCCCCGCGTCCCACCGTCGCGCATCGTGCGGTCCGTCCGCATCGGCCTGGGCGAGCACGCGACGACGAACAAGCCCTGGCGCCTGTACGTCCGCGGATCGAATGGAGTCTCGCGGCCTTGAACGAAGGCGCGCTCGCCCGCCTCGAGCTCCCCGCGGTCCGCCGCCTCTTGGCCGAGCGCACCGCATTCGCGCCTGGCCGCGAGCTCGCCGAGGCGCTTTTCCCGACGACGGACCTCCGCGAGGCCGAGCGCCTCCAGGACGAGACCGCGGCGGGGCGGGACCTGCTCCGCCAGAGTCCGTCGAGCGGTCTGCGCGGCGCACGCGATATCCGCGATTCGCTCCGGCGCGCGAAGCTCGGCGGCGCGCTCGATCCGGTCCAGCTCATCGCGGTGGCGGATACGATCCGCGCGGCCGAGCACCTGTTCGCCGAGGTCCGTCCGTATCCGCCACTCGCAGCGCGCGCTCGTTTCGCGCGACCGCCCACGGATGTGGCCGCCGCGATCGAGAACGCCATCGGCGCGACCGGCGAGATACTCGATCGTGCCAGCGGTCGGCTCGGGTCGCTCCGTGCGAACCTCCGGGCCGCCCAGGCCCGCCTCCAACAGCGCCTCGATGGACTCGTGCGATCGCCGGAACTGCTGCGGCTGCTCCAGGACCCGATCGTCACGCAGCGCGGCGGGCGCTACGTCGTGCCGGTGAAAGCCGAGCACCGCGCCGCGGTCAAAGGCATCGTGCATGACCAATCCGCGAGCGGGCAGACCGTGTTCATTGAGCCGCTCGAGATCATGGAGGCGAACAACGCGCTACGCGAGGCCGAGCTTGCCGAGCGGATCGAGGTCGAGCGGATCCTCGACGAGCTATCGCGACGGATCGAGAAGTCGAGCGAAGACCTCGATGTGACGACGACGGCGCTCGCCGCCCTCGACCTCATCCTCGCGAAGGCCCTGTACGCGGACTCGCTGCAAGCGACCCGTCCCGAGTTGAACGCCGAGGGCATCCTCGATCTCGTGGACGCGCGCCATCCGCTGCTCGTGGAGCAGGGGAGCGTCGTCGGCGTCGACGTTCGTCTCGGTGGCGAGTTCCGCGTCCTCGTCGTGACCGGCCCGAACACCGGCGGCAAGACGGTGACGCTGAAAACGATCGGCTTGCTCACGGCGATGGCGTCATGCGGCCTCGCGCTGCCCGCCGACCGCGGCCGCGTGCCGGTCGTCCGCCGCATCTTCGCTGACATCGGCGACGAGCAGTCGATCGCGCAGTCCCTCTCCACGTTCTCTTCGCACCTTCGCAACGTCGTCGCGACGCTCGCCGACGCCGAGCGTGGCGACCTCGCGCTTCTCGACGAGGTCGGCGCGGGAACCGATCCGGACGAGGGTGCGGCGCTCGCAATGGCCGTGCTCGAAACGCTGCTCGAGCGCGGCGTCCTGGTCGCCGCGACGACGCACTACCCGGAGCTGAAGGCCTTCGCGCTCAACACGCCGGGAGTGCGCAACGCGAGCATGGAGTTCGATTCGAACACCCTTCGTCCTACGTTCCGACTCCATATCGGACTCCCTGGCGCATCCAACGCCTTCGCCATCGCCGAGCGCCTGGGTTTGGACAAGAGCGTTCTGGCTCGCGCGGACACGCACCTCTCCGAGCTCCATCGCTCGCTCGAACGCACCCTGCTCGAGGCTGAGCGACAACGCACCGAGCTGAGCTCGGCGCTCGAGGAGGCGCGGGTCTCCGCAGCCGACGCGGCCGACGCGACAACCGGGGCGCAGCGCGAGGCCGACAGGGTCCGCGACGAGGCGCAGCGGGCGCTTCGCCGCGCGCGCGCCGAGGCCGACGAGCTCCTCCTCCAAGCGAGGCGCGCCCTGCGTCAGGCCGAGGACGCGCGCGATCGCGCCGCGAAACGGAACCTTGTCGACGACGCGCGCGCCGCCCTTGCCGAGGCGGAGACCGCGCGGGCGGCCGCGAGCACGCCGACGGTGGCGCCGGTCACGGTCCCGATCGCGATCGGCTCACCGGTGAACGTGGAGGGGGTCGCCGAGCCTGGGACCTTGCTTGCGGTCGACGACCGCGGCATGGCGGACGTGGCGGCCGGCGCGTTGCGCCTCAGAGTGCCGGCGACGCAGCTCCGCCCGGCACCGGGGGCCGGGGGGCAGAGCCCCCCGATCCGTTCGAATCGCCCGGTGATACAGGGATCCGCATCGAGCGTTCCGCTCCAGCTCGACATACGGGGCGCCCGACCCGAGGAGGCGCTCGAGGTGCTCGACCGGTACCTGAACGACGCGGCCGTGGCGGGAGTAGGCCGGCTGCGGATCATTCACGGAAAGGGCACCGGCGCGCTGCGGACGGCGATACGCGCCGCCCTCACTAATCACCCGCTGGTCCGGACCTACGAGGCGGCCGGGGCGTCGGAAGGCGGCGACGGCGCCACGATCGTTACGCTCTAGCGAACCTCCTCGCCGACGTCTACGCCGTCCTCGATCCGCGCATCCGATACGGGTAGCGGGGCGGTGCCTCTAGAACAGGCGCCGCATCTCGGTCCCGGTCGCCACAAGATCGCGAACGAGCGCCTCGCGATCGCGCTCGATCAGCCCAAGGTCGACGAGGGCGACCGCAAGGTTCGGGTGCGGATCGATCTCGCCTGGCGGGGCCCAGCGCAGCTCGCTGCCGGCCTCCGCTTGCGGCGTCCCGTCGAGCGGACCGGCACGAAACAGGTGAACGAGGAAGTGAAAGCGTCCGGCGGGCGCGCTTCGCACCTCGTACAGGGCGACGGGTCGCAGGTCGCGGGCGCGATAGCCTGTCTCCTCGAAGAGCTCGCGTCGC
This sequence comes from Chloroflexota bacterium, assembly GCA_005881085.1. Classification (GTDB taxonomy): domain Bacteria; phylum Chloroflexota; class Limnocylindria; order P2-11E; family P2-11E; genus 3-1-20CM-2-70-9. Next base: position 8,698 of record VBGU01000105.1, read on the forward strand.
GCGGCGTCCTCGAGACGCTCGTTTCCCTCCACGTTCCCGCCCGGCAGGAGCCACGCACCGGCGAACGGACCGGCGGTCTGCTTGACGATCAGGACACGTCCGGCGTCATCGACGCAAGCGACCACCGCGCTGACTCGGGGGTCCTGCCCCGTCGTGGAGCCCTGCCCCTGGGCCCGTTCGGCCACGCGCGCTACGGCGTCTTCTTTGGCGTCGGGAAGGGCGGCAGCGTCCCGGTCGGGAAGCCGATCGTCGGGGTCGCACCGGGCGTGCGCGTCGGCACTGGCGTGCGCGTCGGCGTGGGCGATCCCGAAGGAGTGGGGCACGGATCGGGACCCACGAGGTTCCACGTGTAGCGCCCGTAGGTATGTTTGCCGGCCATCGCGTCGCGGACCCACTGGTCGGTGTATCGCTGGAACGCCGCGGGCGCGCGCG
>VBGU01000106.1 GCA_005881085.1 Chloroflexota bacterium
TCCCACCTGAACCCCTTTTCTGCCACGACGGATCGCGAGTGTCATGGCATGCCGAGGAGTCTAGTCAGATTCACTCGGCTTAGACCGACCCGCCTAGCGCGGGTGTCGGCCGATCCCGTTGGCCCAGCAGATCGCCACGAGCGCGAGCCCGCTGATCACACCGGCCGGGAATTGGTACCAGGCGGCGTAGAACGCGACCCCAACGCCGAAGAGCCGCAGCGCCTGCACCCACGGGGGCATGAATTGGCGCGGGTATGCCCCCATCGGGCTCGCTCGGTAGCGCTCGAAATCGGCCTCGCGCATCAGTACCGCTGACACGAGCAGAGGCGGAAGGAGCGCGATGATCGGGCCGGGGACCAGAGCCTGCCGCCAGAACAGATCGATAGCGACGAGTGCGGTGGCGATATCCGCGAACAGCTTGGCAGGATGGATCTGGTGGTAAAGCGCCCGCTCGGCGAAATTCAAGAAGCGGTTGCCGGGCTTTCGGCCAGCGTTCGGCGAAGGCTCTCCAGATGCTCCTTCAGGTGGGGCAGCACGATACGCCGGAGCACGAGGTCCGCCGACCGCGGTCGTCCTCCGAACGAAAAGACGTCGCGCGCCCAGCTCTCCTCGTCCATCCGCTCGACCACGCCCTGGAGACGCACCCAACCTTGGTCGATCTCCTCGGCGGCATCGTCCTTCGACATAGAGGCGTGCTCGAGCGCGTTCACCGCATTGACGTTGTGTGTTGGCTCCCACTGAAACTCGAACGGTTCTTCCCCGGTCAGCGCGCGGGCGATGAAGCCGGCCTGACGTCGCAGGCCCAACCCGATGTGATACGCGACGATCACCGCGGGCCAGCCCTCGGCCACGCTCGCGAGGCGGCAGTCCTCTTCATCCATGGCCCGCGAGAGGGCGAGCGCCTCGTCTACGGCAGCACGGAGCTCGCGCAGCGCCGCTGTCCGCTCCTCTGTCATGGCGTATTCGCGACGAGACGTCCGGCGAAGAACGAGAGGATCCACTCGACCAGGAGGGTTCCGCGATTGCGCACACCGAGGAGCTGCATGAGGTAGTTCACGCGCCACACGGTCCAGGCGGGCAGCCCACCTATCACGAACCCCCCGAGTTTCGCGAATTCGGCGCCGGCCTGGGTACGGCCGAGGGCCACGAGGTCGCCCTTGCGGTGGTAGACGAAGGGCTCGGTCGGCTCGCCTCGCACGAGCGCGACCAGGTTGCGCGCCGCGGCCGGCGCCTCGAGCACCGCGACCTGAGCGAGCTGCGGCAGACCCTTTCCGAAATATGCGGCATCGCCGAGGACCAGCACGTCGTCGCGGCCGCTCGCACGGAAACGGTCGTCAACGACGATGCGGCCGTCCTTCGATTTCGGCAGATCGATCGCGACGACGAGCGGATTCACCTTCACACCGCCCGACCAGACGATCGTCCGCGCTCGCAGCTGCGCGCCGTCCTTCGTGTGCACGACACCCGGCCCGATCCGAGACACGAGCGTGTTCAGGAGGACGCGGACGCGTTGCTGATCGAGCCGCCTCATCGCGATCGCAGACAACTTTGGGTGCATCGCGGGCAGAACGCGATCCGTGCCCTCGATGAGGTGGATCGCGACGTCGTAGAAGTCGATCGACGGGTAGATCTTGCGGAGGGTGTGATCCATCAGGTCGCGCAGTGAGCTCGCGAGCTCGACCCCCACCGGGCCCGCGCCGACGATGATGAACGTCAACGCCTCGCGTCGCCGCGCGACGTCGGTCTCGGTCGCGGCGCTTTCGAAGATGTCGAGGACGTGACGCTTCAGGGTCTCGGCGTCCGAGAGCCATTTCACCGGCAGGGCGTTCTCGCGGACGCCTGCGATACCGAAGTCGTTCGTGACCGAGCCGACGGCGATCACGAGGTGGTCGTACGGGAGCTCGCCGTCGGCGGTGCCCACTCGGCGATGCTCGAGGTCGATGGCCGTCACCTCGGTCTGCAGAAAGTGGTAGCCCGCGGGCGCCGTCGCGTCGCGCAGGGGATAGGCGACGGCGTGCGGCGGGAGCTCGCCGGTGCACACCTGATAAAGGAGCGGCGTGAAGAGGTGGTAGTTCTGCCGGTCGACGAGCGTGACCGCCGCTTCGCCGGGCTGCAGACGCCGCTCGAGCCGACGGACGAGGTGCAGACCCGCGAACCCGCCGCCAACCACGACGACCTGCTTCGTCGCGCTCAATTCGCCTTCCCGGATGCGTCCTCGACGCGCTCGAGCTCGGCGAGGTACGCGCGCGTCAACGGATCGTTCGCGTCGATGGTGCTCGCGATGCGCAGCCGCTCGCGGGCCGCGTCGAGGTCGCCCGCGCGCAGATGCGCGAAGCCGGCGTCCGCGATGTAGGCGGCCTCGCCAGGACGAAGAGCTGCGGCGCGGTCCAGCAGGCCGAGCGCATCCGCCTTCGAACCGGATGCGAGGAGCGCGACGCCGAGCTCATGCATCACGTCGGGTTGCTCCGGCGCGAGCTCGAGCGCGCGGCGGAACGAGCTGGCCGCCGCGACGAACGCCTCCTTCTGTCGCGCAACGAGCCCCAGGCCGAAGTGCGCCTCCCAGATCTCCGCGTCGAATGCAAGGACGCGCTCGAACGCGGCGCGCACTTCGTCGAGTCCCGTGGCCTCGGTCGACAGCGCCGCACGGCCGGCTCGCTCAAGTTCAGCCTCCAGATCGGGTCGCTGAAGCCCAAGCCTTAGACGATGCGCCTGCGCGCGCGCTTCGCGGTCGCCGTCTGCCTGGGCCAGGATCTGGTCGAGCTCGCGCGCTGCCTCGTCGCGCATTCCTTGCGCGATAAGTATTCGCGCGCGATGGACGCGCGCGCTGGACCGGCCGTTCGCGGCGGCGCGCTCGAAAAACGCGCGGGCGGCGGCCTGATCGGCTCTCTGGAGCGCGAGGATTCCGAGGAGCTCCTGCGCACGCCCGAACTCCTCGCTGCCGGGGGCGATCCGTCGCAGGTGCGCAGCGGCCTGTCCCGGTGCCTGCTCGGCGATATACAGCTCGGCGAGCACCAGGACGTCGGCGTCACGAAGCGGGCGCAGCGAATGCGCATGCTCGAGGGCGACGATCGCAAGATTCGTTTCCCCGATCCCGCGAAGCAGCTCCGCCCGCATGTAATAGGCCCGCCAGGACCGCGGCTTCGCCTCGATGACGTCCTCGAGCGCGCGTGCCGCTCGGTCCTCATCGCCGCGCTCAACGGATTCCGCCGCGAGCACGAGGAGGCGATCCTCGGCGCGGACGGATTCGGGGTCGAGCTGGATCGCGGTGACGTACTCGTCGAACGCTCGCGAGCGGGCAGCATCCGCCGCGACCGGATCCCCTCCCCGCAGCAGCGTCGCATCCGTCTCGTCCTCGAGTCCCGCGAGCAGCGCTTGGTATGAGGGCTCGTTCGAGGTCTCGGGCTCGAGGCCAGGCGCCGGCACGCCGAGCGCCTCGGCGAGCCATTCCGCGAGCGCCGGCTCCGCGCGGTGCAGCTCGTTCGCCGTCACCGCGAACTCGCGCTGGACGGCCGCGCTGCGATCCTTCACGTCCACGAGGGTCACGACGAACGCGCGGCCCTTGTCGTCGTCGCGATAGAGCCCGGTCAGCGCGTGCGTGGTCCCGAGCGACTCGCCGTAGCGGGCGGCGAGATCCGCATCGGGCGTCGAGCCGAACACGAGGTAACCGGCGTCGCTCTTCGTTTCGGGCATGGCCACCAGGAACACGGGACGAAGCTCGATGTTCGGGTCGTCCGCGAACCGCTCGACAAGGCGCCGCGCGACCTGACGGCCGATCCCGCCGGCTTTGGCGTCGCGACCCTTCGCGCCGAAGGGGACGACCGCGACTACGGGCTTGCGGGGGTCGAGGGGCAGAGCCCCCCGATCGCTCGTCACCGGAAGCGGACGCGCACGGCCTGGCGCTTGCCGATCTGGAGCAATGGCTCGCCCTTCACAGGGACCTTTGTGTCCTCGCTCGCGATCGTGCCGTCCACCCGCACGCCGTTCTGCGCTACCAAGCGCCGCGCATCGCTCTTGCTCTTCGCGAAGGCCACGACCACGAGGTCCACAATGCCGACTTCCTTCTGTCCATTTACTGGTACGTCGACGGTCGGGACCGCGTCGGGAGCTGCTCCTCCTTTGTGGATACGGTCGAACTCGCGCTCCGCCTCGTCCGCGGCGGGCGCGGAGTGCAGCTCGGCGGTGATGGTGCGCGCGAGCTTGCGCTTGGCCTCGCGCGGGTGCAGCTCCTTGCGCGCGAGCGCGTCGAGCGTGGCCCGCACCTCTTCCATCGGGAGCTCGGTGGCCCACTCGAAGTAGTGGGGCATGAGCTTGTCGTCGATGGCCATTACTTTTCCGTAGACCTCGCTCGGCGGATCCACGAGCCAGATGCTCTGCGCGGGCTTCGACTTGCTCATCTTCTCGCCGTCGAGTCCCTCGAGGAGCTCGACGATGAAGACCGACTGCGGGCGCTGCCCGACCATCTCCTGCAGGTCTCGCCCGGTGAGGATGTTGAAGAGCTGGTCGGTGCCGCCGAACTCCACGTCCGCCTCGATCGCGACCGAGTCGTACGCCTGGAGCAACGGGTACAGCAGGTCCTTGATCGGGATCGCCGTCTTCTTATCGAGACGCTTGCGAAATTCCTCGCGTGCGAGGATCTGCTGCGCGGTGAACTTTGATGTCAGCTGGATGACGTCGCGCAGGCCGAATTTCCCGTACCACTCGTCCTGCAGGACGATCCTCGTGTTCTCGCGCGGGACGATGAGGTGGAACTGGTCGAGGTAGGTCTGGGCGTTTTCCATGACCTCGTCGCGTGACCGGAGCGGTCGGGTGAGGTCTTGGTCCGTCGGATCGCCTATCTGGGTCGTCCAGTCGCCCACGATGAGCACGATCTCGTGGCCCCACTGCGACAGCTTTCTTAACTTGCGTAGCGGGATCGCATGGCCGAGGTGAAGGTTCGCGTGCGTCGGGTCGAATCCCTGCTTGATACGCAACTGACGCTCCCCTGAGGCGAGCGCCGAGCGCAGATCGCCGAGCACGCTCACGTCGCTCACGCCGCGCGTGAGGAATTCATCTAGCTCGCGTTGCGATGGACGTGTCGGCACGGTCAAAGGATACGTTCGGCGGCGGGTACCATGAACGCATCGCCCGTTCGAAGACTACGTATGACCACGCGCTCCGGCGCGGCACATATCGCTCGAAGCGGCGGCGGAGCGGCGGAGCGTTCAGCGGTTGGCGCCTCGCACTGCCATCGGGGCTGTTCGCCCTGATCATCGCGACTGGGGCGCTCCTCCTGATCGGCGGCGGCGCGGCGCTCGCGTTCTTCACCGGAGACCTTCCCTCACCGCAGGACCTCGCGAAGGATCCATTACCGCAGTCGACAAAGGTCTACGACCGGACCGGCACCCAGCTCCTCTACCAGTTCTCGGAGGAGAACCGCGAGGTCGTCAGCTACGAAGAGATCCCGCAGGTGCTCATCGACGCGACCGTCGCGGCGGAGGACAAGAGCTTCTGGACGAATCCGGGCGTCGACGTTCTGGGGATCGTCCGCGCGGTCTTCTCCGACGTCACCGGCCGTGGCAGCGGGCAGGGTGGCGCATCGACCATCACGCAGCAGCTCGTGAAACGACGGATCGTCGGCGACGAGGTGTCGCTCAAGCGAAAGATCCGCGAGGGCATCCTGGCGATCGAGGTGACGAACACGTATTCCAAGCAGCAGATCCTCGAGCTCTACTTCAACCAGATCTATTACGGGAATCAGGCGTATGGCGTAAAGGCCGCGGCCCAGACGTACTTCGGGAAGTCGGACCTCTCGAAGCTCACCCTGGCGGAGGCCGCTCTCCTCGCCGGTCTGCCGCAGTCGCCCTCGATCCTCGACCCGACGCAGGCGGAGAACGCCGACCGCGCTCAGGAACGCCGTCTGTATGTCCTCAACCAGATGGTCGACACCGGCGCCATCACGCAGGACGCCGCCGATGCCGCGAATGCCGTGCCCATTAAGGTCGCGGAGGCGCCGGTCGCGACGATCAAGGCGCCGCACTTCGTCTTCCAGGTCCGCAACCAGCTCACCCAAATACTTGGCGGCGACGAGGCCGCGGTGTCACGTGGCGGCTACCGCGTGACCACGACCCTCGACATGACCAAGCAGGAGATCGGCGAGCGGCAAGTGAGCGAGTGGGTCGAGAAACTGCACAACCGCAACGTGTGGAATGCCGCGCTTGTCTCGATCGATCCCCAGACCGGCGAGGTCCTCGCGTACGTCGGCTCGGTCGACTACAACAACCGGGACGACCCGCGCGTCCAGGGCCAGTTCGACGTCGCCGGCATCGGGCTCCGCCAGCCGGGATCCTCTTTCAAGATGTTCAACTACGTCACCGCGCTCAAGAAGGGCGCGACCGCGGCCACGGTGGTCGTGGACGCTCGAACGGACTTCGGCGGGAAGGCCGACCCGACCCGCATGAGCCCGGCCGCCTGCGGCTACTGCCCGGAGAACGCCGACCTCCAGTACCACGGCCCGGTCACCATGCGGCAAGCGATCCGCGAGTCGCGCAACGTGCCGGCCGTGAAGTTCCTCGCCGAGTACTCCGGCATCGAGGACACCATCCAGACCGCGCACGACTTGGGCATCACGACACCCATCGATCCGACCACCATCGGCCTCTCTCTCACGCTCGGCGCCAAGGAAGTCCACCTCGTCGATATGGCGAGCGCCTACGGCGTCCTCGCCAACATGGGTGTCCGGGTGACGCCGACGTACATCCTGAAGGTCGAGGACTCGCACGGAAAGGTGATCTGGGAGCACAAGGACTACGAGCAGAAGCGCGCACTCGATGCCGGGATCGCCTGGGTCATGACGGACATCCTCAAGGACACGACCAATCCCGCGAAGGACTTCATCTTCGGCTCGTGGACGAATATCGGCCGCGTCGCCGCGCTCAAGACGGGCACGACCGACAACCTGAAGGACGTGTATTCGGTCGGCTACGTCCCGACGTTGGTGACCGGCGTGTGGATGGGAAACTCGAACGGCGACCGGATGAGCACGGTCGACTTCGCGAGCGCTACCGGCCCGGGCCAGCTCTGGCGCGACTACATGAAGGAAGCTCTTGCGGACACGCCCGCTTCGGACTGGCCACGACCGGCCAACGTCGTGAGCGGGACGATCGTCTCGGCTCCCGGTGCGTACGGCGGATATGGCTCTGGTCTCGCACCCTCGGCGCTGTCGCCGTTCTCCATGACGGAGTGGTTCATCAAGGGCACCGAGCCGGTGAAGGCCGACGACTGGTTCGTCGCCGGTTGCCCGCAGCCCGACGGGACCGCGAAGGTCGCCATGAGCATCAAGGACACGCGCGCGCCCGCGGCGTTCCAGCGATATACCGACCAGTGGGTCCGCGACGCAATGGCCGGCAAACATACCTACGGGCGCTACACGTGGAACCTCGTGGGTCCCGATCCGTGCCCTACTCCTTCGGGATCGCCCACGCCGACGCGCACGCCAGTGCCGACGCGCACGCCCGGTGCGACACCGACGATCGGGTTCCCGACCGGGACGCTGCCGCCCTTCCCGACGCCAAAGAAGACGCCGTAGCGCACGTGGCCGAACGGGCCCAGGGGCAGGGGCCCACGACGGGGCAGGGCCCCCGAGTCAGCGCGGTGGTCGCGTGCGTCGATGACGCCGGACGTGTCCTGATCGTCAAGCAGACCGCCGGTCCGTTCGCCGGTGCGTGGCTCCTGCCGGGCGGGAATGTGGAGCGAAACGAGCGTCTCGAGGACGCCGCGCGACGCGAGCTCTTCGAGGAGACAGGCTATCGCGCCCGCGACCTGCGACCCGTCGCCCTGTACGAGGTGCGAAGCGCGCCCGCCGGACGCTTTCACTTCCTCGTTCACCTGTTTCGTGCCGGTCCGCTCGACGGGACGCCGCAAGCGGAGGCCGGCAGCGAGCTGCGCTGGGCCCCGCCAGGCGAGATCGATCCGCACCCGAACCTTGCGGTCGCCCTCGTCGACCTTGGGCTGATCGAGCGCGATCGCGAGGCGCTCGTTCGCGATCTTGTGGCGACCGGGACCGAGATGCGGCGCCTGTTCTAGAGGGACCGCCCCCGCTACGCGTATCGGATGCGCGGATCGAGGACGGCGTAGAGATCGGCGACGAGGTGGAGACCGGAAGTTCAGGGTTCGCTAGAGCGTAACGATCGTGGCGCCGTCGCCGCCTTCCGACGCGCCGGCCGCCTCGTAAGTCCGGACCAGCGGGTGATGGGTCAGGGCGGCGCGTATCGCCGTCCGCAGTGCGCCGGTGCCTTTTCCGTGAATGATCCGGAGCCGTCCTACTCCCGCCACGGCCGCGTCGTTCAGGTACCGGTCGAGCACCTCGAGCGCCTCCTCGGGTCGCGCGCCCCTTATATCGAGCTGGAGCGGAACGCTCGATGCGGATCCCTGTATCACCGGGCGATTCGAACGGATCGGCACCTCGGTCGACTCCAACGCGGGCCGGAGCTGCGTCGCCGGCACTCTGAGGCGCAACGCACCGGCCGCCACGTCCGCCATGCCGCGGTCGTCGACCGCAAGCAAGGTCCCAGGCTCGGCGACCCCCTCCACGTGCACCGGTGAGCCGATCGCGATCGGGACCGTGACCGGCGCCACCGTCGGCGTGCTCGCGGCCGCCCGCGCGGTCTCCGCCTCGGCAAGGGCGGCGCGCGCGTCGTCGACAAGGTTCCGTTTCGCGGCGCGATCGCGCGCGTCCTCGGCCTGACGCAGGGCGCGCCTCGCTTGCAGGAGGAGCTCGTCGGCCTCGGCGCGCGCG